>CALFMX010000023.1 GCA_937902565.1 uncultured Spirochaetales bacterium | reverse complement strand
CAGGGAAAGGTTGTAGACGAGACAAAAAACACCATAACCGTTGATGTTGATGGGGTGAGGCACACTACAAGAAGCTCATCGTCCTCGACTCCACGACCGGACAGAACCAGATCAGCCAGGCCGAGCTCTTTGACAAGGCCATCGGCCTTGACGGCCTGATCCTCTCCAAGTATGACTCCCTGGCAAAGGGGGGCGCCCTCGTCCAGATCGGCGAGCGCCTCGGTATACCGGTCGCCTTCGTCGGCACCGGCGAAGGGTATGGCGATATCCACCCCTTCGACAAGGATGAGTTCCTTGACACGCTTGTGGGGCTTGCGCACTAGGGCCCTTGCCCTGGCCCTGCTGTGTTCAGCAGCCCTCACTCTCGGTGCGTCCACCGACCGCGCCTCAAACTCCCTTGGCCAGGACCTCGGTCCCTGGCAGGGTGAGTCCTATCGCCTCCTCCTGGAGGGAGGGCGGCGTACCCTCTATAACGAGGATGAGGTCGTATTCATCGAAGAGAGGCGGGAGGAGGGCGACAGGCTCATCACTACGCGCCACACTGCCGGCCAGCCGGCCCAGACCACGATCTTCAAGGACGGACAACCCCTCCAACAGAGTGTTGGCAACCAACGCACCCTCTTTCAGTACAGCAGTGATGGACGCCTCGAACTGAGGACCACCCTCATCGATGGGGTTGTCGACCGGGCCGAGGCATACACCTATCACAACAGTGGTAACAACGGCCTGAGCGCGGTGGTCGCCTTGGCCTCGGTGGCCACCCTTCGTACCCTCTCCAGGGAGGGCGATGACCGCGTCTTTGCGTACAACATCGAGGGGCGGGGGGAGTCCTTCACCATGACGAGGAGTGGTCTGGAGGTCATCCAGGAGTGGGGCGAGGGGATTGAGAGCACCAGGGCGGTCCTGAAGCCCACCGAAGATGGCGGCTTTACCCTCACCAAGGGAGACCGGATCGATCGGTGGGATGAGAGAGGCCTCCTCATCGAGACGAAAGATGGTGGTGAAGTGACCAATTACCAGTATAATGAGAGCAATGAACGCACGGTTGAGGTGAGAGGCAGCGAAGGGGGCAAGGAGACCTCCATCTACTGGGAGAAGGGGGAGGCGGTGAGAAGTGAAGAGCGGTTTGGGGGCGTGTTGACCAAGAGCACGCGCTACCTTCCCGGCGGAGGGCGGGTTGAGACGCTGTATGTCAAAGGAGAGCCCTATAGCGATGTCACCTATGGAAGCGACGGTGCGCGTGTCCTCTCCATCCGCTACCACTGATATGAGTATCCTCCCCCTCCTTGCATCACGGTACGCCTTCAGCCGGCAGAACCGCCATCGACGCTCCTCGATCAGGATTGCCGTGGGGCTCTCCCTCGGCCTCTTTGCCATCGTGACGGTCCTCTCCTTCATGCAGGCGCTGCAGCGCAACCAGTTCAAGGATATCAGGGCCCTCGAGTCCTTTGACCTCCAGATTGCGGGCAGCGACTACTCCCTTGCCGAGGCGCGGCACGCGGCTGAGACGATCGGAGGACTGGACGGCATCACTGCCGCCTTCGTCTGGGCGGAGTTGCCCATCATCATCCAAGGGGAGCAGGGGCGGACCATCAGCGCACGCATCAGGGCCCTCGATGCCCCCTCCCAGTTTCTTGATGAGATCAAGCACTACAAGGGCACACCCTTTGGCGAGGGTGAGCTCTCCTCATCCTGGGCCAACTACCTCTGGATCAAGGAGGGGGATGAGATCACGATCACCTACCTGAGGCGGGGACGGCAGGCAACCATCGTGCCGGCGAGCAAGCGTATCCCCATCGGTTCGATCTACTATACCTCCAGTTGGGAGTTCGACCAGACGACCCTCCTCTCGACCCTGTCGACCCTCGCCTCCATTACCGATGATGTGACCTACAACATCGGCATCTACACCGATCTCGATGCCAAGCGGGCGAAGCGGATCATTGGAGAGAGCGGGTTTGAGGGGGTGCGCACCTACCAAGAGGTCAATGCAGCCCTCTGGGGCGCCATGGAACTGGAGCAGAAGATGATGGCCCTGATGCTGCTCTTGATGGTCGTCATCGTCCTGGTCCACGCCTATAGCAGCACTCGTCGCCTCCTGGCGGCCAAGCAACGGGAGGTGGCGATGCTCATGACGATGGGAGCCGCACGCTCCACCGTCTGTGGTGCCTTCGTCCTCCAGGCGGCGATCATCACCGCCATCGGCCTGGCTGGCGGGATCATCCTCAGCTACGGGGGGCTCGCCCTCTACCCCCACCTCTCGAATCTGGTCTATCGCCACATGGGCGTGCGCCTCGTCCTCTCGATCGAGGCGGGCCACATGCTCCTCCTCTGCATCGGAATACTTGCCTTCAGCCTGCTCAGTGCGCTTGTGGCCGTCAGGCGCCTGCTGGGCAGCGATATCATGGAGATGTTTGTCTATGAAGAGATCTACTGAGCTGCTGCACTTGCAGCATATTGCCAAGAGCTTCCCCTCCACCCAACGGGGAGGGGAGCCGATCCAGATCCTCGAATCGATCGACTTGACGATGGAACGCTCACACGCCATCGCCATAACCGGCAACAGCGGCAGTGGCAAATCGACGTTGCTGCAGATCGCTGCCGGCCTGCTGGGGTGCGACCATGGCGATGTGTGGTTCGAGGGCGAGCTGCTCAGCCGGATGGATGGACGTTCACTCAGCCAGGTCCGCAGCCGTCGCATGGGCTTCATCTTCCAGGCAAGCCTGCTGCTCGAGGACTTCACCGCCTCTGAGAATGTCCAGATCGCCGCCATGATCGGGGGGAGCACCAAGGCGGAGGCGAAGGCCAAGGCAGCGGAGATCCTCGCCCTGGTGGGCCTCTCCAATCGCCTGGGCCACCGCCCCGACCAGCTCTCCGGAGGGGAGAAGCAGCGCGTTGCCATCGCCCGTGCCCTGGTCAACGAGCCGTCCATCCTCTTTGCCGACGAGCCCACCGGCTCACTCGATGAGGGCAATGCCGCCATGGTGGAGGAGCTGCTCTTCTCCCTGGTGCGTACGAAGGGGGTCGCCTTGATGCTGGTGACCCACAACCCTGCCTTCGCCTCCCGCTGTGACGAGGTCTACCGGATCAGCGATCGCATGTTGGAGGCCATTGGGTGAACGCGATCACACCGCTCTTGACCAGGAGAAAACTC
This sequence comes from uncultured Spirochaetales bacterium, assembly GCA_937902565.1. GTDB lineage: Bacteria > Spirochaetota > Spirochaetia > Sphaerochaetales > Sphaerochaetaceae > Sphaerochaeta. The sequence goes on along the minus strand of CALFMX010000023.1, from coordinate 7,794 downwards.
GGTATCGGGGCAAACCGCGCCTCCAAGCGACGGGTCTTCTTCAACCTCATCCTCATCACCCTGGTCGTCGCTGTCCTCGTCCTCGCCCAGATCTTCGTCGTCTCCATGAGCCGTGGCATCGCCGACAAGTGGGCCTATCTTGCCGACGGGCACCTGCAGCTCTACCTCGGTCCGGGCCAGGAGCTGCCGACCCACCCCAACATCGACAGCATCGAGGAGGTCGGGGAGGTCAATGCCCTCCTCTACAGCCCCGACAAGAACCAGATGGTGCGGGTAAAGGGGGTCGAGTCAACCTATTTCTCTAAGCGGCGGCTTGAGCAACTCTCGATCAGGGTAGGGGAGGCTTCCACATCAACCCTCGCCCGGATCATGATCAGCACCACGCTTGCCGACCAGCTCTCAGTCTCACTCGGTGACCGGCTCGCCCTGATGATGGTCTCCAATGACGCAATCCGGGCCCAGCTGTGCATCATCGATGCCCTCTATGACTCGGGGTATCGGGAGCTCGATGGGCAGCTCATCTACTGCGACCTCTCCTTCGTCAAGCGCCTCTTTGGCACCGGTCTTGCCTCCTCCTGGGAGATCCTCACCGAGAAAGGGAATCTCAATGCACTCAAGGATGACCTTGAGCGAGCAGGCTACCTCTCCACTACGTGGAAGGAGCAGAATGCCGCCTTGAGCTCCAACCTCGATACCAGCCGCCAGGCGGTGTTGGCCGTGATGGTCGTCGTGGCGATCCTCTGTGGCTACTTCATCAGTGAATTGAGTGCCCAGATGGTGGAGGATGACAAGGCGCGGATCGCCACCCTCCATCTCATGGGGGCAGACCCGCGTACGGTCCGCACTGCCTACTGGCGCGCTGTCATGGCCATCACGGTCGTGAGCCTCACCCTCGGGACCCTCCTCGGCATCCTCTGTGCCCGCCTCCTGCCACCACTGTTGGCACACCTCTCCGCCCGCTCCTACAGCGCCCTCTCGTTCTACCTCCTGGACTTTCCTATCCGCATCCCCGTCCTTGACGTTTCGATCATCATCAGCGTCCTACTCCTTGTCAGCGCGATAAGTGTGCACCTCAGTCTCAAACGGGTTGCATCAATCGAGCCGCTCTCATGCGTGCGCTTTGACTAAGAGAGGGATTTGGGTATACTTGGACCATGAATTTTGAAGTATTTATCCTGGGTACGAGCGGGATGATGCCGCTGCCCAACCGCCATCTGACCAGTGCCATGGTACGACGGGACGGGGATCTCTTCCTCTTCGATTGCGGGGAGGGGACACAGGTCTCGCTCAAGCGCCTGAACCTGAAGTGGAAGAAGATTGATTCGATCTTCATCTCCCATATGCACGCTGACCATGTCACCGGTCTGCCCGGGATGCTGATGCTCTCAAGCCAGGTCGACCGTGACGACCCCTTGACCATCTGGGGACCGCCCAGGCTCAAGGAGTACGTCGATGCCAACCGCAAGATCCTCGACATGTACATCAACTACGAGATCATCGTCAGGGTCGCAGAGCCCGGGGTCTTGGTAGAAACCGACGAGTACACGGTCTCGGCCTTTCCCCTCCTGCACACCAAGCCCTGTATGGGCTATGTGATGGAGGAGAAAGAACGGCCCGGTGTCTTCAGCGTCGAGCAGGCCCAGGCGCTCAAGATCCCCATGGGGCCGCTCTGGGGCAAGCTGCAGCGGGGGGAGGCAGTGACGCTTTCCGATGGGAGGCTCATAGAGAGCGAGCAGGTGATGGGCAACAAGCGAGGGGGGCGCAAGTTCAGCTATGTCACCGATACCGCTTATCTGCCGTCGATCGCAGAGGCGGTGAGGGGCAGCGACCTGCTCCTCTGCGAGGGGATGTTCACCTCCGATTTGGAGGAGACCGCCTATGAGAAGCGGCACATGACCGCAGGCCAGGCCGCCCAGGTGGCCAGGGATGGGGAGGTGGAACGCCTCGCCCTGATCCACTACAGCCCGCGCTACAGTGACTGGGAGCTCAAGTATCTGCTCAGGGACGCCCAGAATGTATTCGGTCCCACCGTGTTGGGGCGGGACCGGATGAGCTTTGATCTTCCGTTGAAGGATTAGCTGGCGCGCTTTGACGCTGCCTCAGCCTCCAGGATGAGCTGGGCAGGTTCGATCATCCTCGATGCCCGTGACGCGAAGCCCACACTCAAGAGGGATGGGGAGAACTCCCGTTCACAGCTCTCGATGAGCGAGAGGGTGAAGGCGCGCGCCTCATCATTGTTGTAGAAGGGGAGGACCATGGCGATGGAGTTGTCGCCTCTGACGAAGCTGTAGGCGAGGTCGCCGCTCTGGGTCACCAGCTTGTTGGCGATCAGCTCGGTCGGACCGTCATCGACATTGATGACGACGAGGGTGAGGTCATACTCCATCTGGATGGCGTTTTCAAGCTCGACTTCCAGCACGCTGTCGAAATCAGTGATATTATAGATTTCCGATTCGTACTCGGCATATGATCGTTCGGGAACCTCAGTAGTCACCACAATCGGTACCGGAATCTCAGCGGGTGGCACAACGGCAGGGGGAACCTCTACCTCGGGTACCGCCGCCTTGGCCGGCTCGACGGGCATCACGGTCTGCTGGAAGACCGGCTCCTCGATGACCGACTCGACCGCCGGGCTCTGGGCAAGGCTCAGGTCCTCGGTATGGAGGTGCATCGGATCGTCCCCGGGAAGGGTGTAGAAGGGACGGTCATAGGCGTTGGGAGGTAACTTGTCGCTCTCTTCGGCAATCTCCTCATCACGGCGTCGGGCGACAAGGACACCAATCTCGATCATGATCAGGCCAAGGAGCAGTGGGAAGAGCTTGACCAGTACCGAATAGACCTGTTGTTGGTCAATCTCAAAATGCGGTAGAAGAAAACGCGATGCCAGATAGAGCAAACCCAGAATGATAAAGACCGTAAGGAACAGACTCAACACAATCTGTCTTCCATAGTGCTTATTTGCAGACATCACTACCTCCAGCCAAACTTTACACTACCACTATAGCTATAGTATCATTGCTATTATAGAGGTTGCGTGGGAACATGACAAGGAAAATACTTACCATATTTGGCCTAACCGGTGCAATTTCGTACCTAATTCTGCTTTCTTTTGCAGGAAAAGGCGGATATTTGCACAATCAGGCCCTCAAGGAAGAAATCCAACGCCTCGCCTATGCCGATGAATTGCTCGCCCTCGAGGTCGATTCGCTCGCTGCCCAGCGCTCCCAGATGCAGAGTCCCGATGCGATAAAGGACGCCGCGTTCAAGTACGGGTACCTTGAGGAGGGCGAGACCGTCTTCTACTTTGACCTGCCCCCCGAGGAGGTGACGATCAAGCCGACACGCTACACGGCCCAGCGCCCCTCATTCGAGGGGCTGGCAACGCCGTACATAGTACTGCTCTCCCTACTGAACGCACTGATCGTGACCGTGGCCGTGGTGGCCATGACCCGACATCGCCGTTAGATCCGGATTTTCCGTGCCTCGATGTAGAACCGCTTCTCCTGGGCCTCTCCCATGGAGAAGGTCTTGCGTGGAAGTGCACGGTCATGCACGATCGTGTCAAAGAAGGTCGCCTTGGAGACTTCGGGGAGGATCAGGGCGATATTGCCGCTCTTCTGCCCAAGCTTGATGGTGACCTCTTTGCCATGAATATAGTCAACTGTGCAGGTTTTTGCCTTCAAAAGGGCATCGATGACGCTCTGCAGCGATCCGGCTGCGATGGAGTGGTCTGCCCCGATGAGGGTATAGACCCAGTACCCATGCGCATCACTGTAGCCAAAGCGCTGCTCGCCATCGCCGCAGTCGATGAGGTCGTTGATCTCTTCCAGTGATCGGACCGCCTCCTTCCTGAATGAGGTGCACACCCCTGCAAGCGAGCGTTCGAACGACTCCTGGCTGAGGCCGAAGAGGGTGCGGTGGATCGGCTCGAACTCCAGGGCCGGGTCGTGGATGTTCTCGATCTCGACCAGGGCGAAGCGGGCAGGGTGGGCTGCACGCTCCCCCTCGGGGAGGGTGGCCTTGATATCCTCCCAGCAGCTCTTGGCCGTGGCCAGGCTGTGGTTGCCGTCGCCCATGGCAAAGAGGAGGGGGTTTGCCGGATCGAGGGCGCTGTGGAGCGTCTCGATGGCGCCAAAGACTTCCCCGCGGTCCGCTTCACTGTCGACCAGCCAGGCGGAGACCGAACCGCCTCCCTCCATGAGGGGGGTATCGTAGATGTGCCTGAGCGTCTCCCGTTTGGCGGCAAGGGGCTCGATGACCGAGCGCGCCGCGTCATTGATCAACACCAGGATGTGGGGGACTTCGAGGGTGGCATGCTTCCTGATCGCCTTGCGCGGGGGGATGCGGTCGAGGATCGTCCCTTCGGTGGCCCTGATCAGGGAGGTGGAATCGACGCTATAGTCATACTCGTCGAGGTCGAGGCAGGCGAGGAGGCCCCACCGCCCCTCCTTGTCAGCCGCTGTCTTTCGTTCAATGAGGAAGAAGGCGTTGGGGTAGCAGTCGAAGAGCCCATCATCGAGGTACTGTGCCATCGTACGGTTGATCGCCTCGATCCGCTTGCCCGGATTCTCCTCCTCGAGATAGACTTCCGGATAGATCATATGGAGGGTGGAGGGGGCACTGCCGACCGTTTGGGCGACACGTGTCCAATACTCCGGCTCGGAGGTGTACTGGTCGCAGGCGACGATGGCCCACTTCTCCATGTCTATTCCCGCCTTGGGAACCAGGATGTCCGCACAGGCGAGTCCATGCACTGCCACTTGCTCTCTTCTCTTGGTCATGAGGTACCTTCTTTTCGTGTTATTGTGATACCATACTAAGCCAGAACACGGTCGGGGGCAATGAAAAAGCATGGTCAAGAGAGCAATAATCGTCACCGGTGGGTCGGGGCCCACACCTCCCATTGCATACGAGCGGCAGGCAGGAGATTTGGTCATCTGTGCAGACAGCGGCTGGGAGCTGGCACGGCGCCTCTCGCTGGATGTCGACCTCTGGGTCGGGGACTTTGACTCCACCACATCCCGGGATCCCATCGACTCCCCCTCCCTCGTCATCAAGCGCAGCCCCCGGGACAAGGACCAAAGCGACACCGAGCTCGCCCTCATCGAGGCGAAGGCGGCCGGCTTTGAGGAGTGGATTCTCCTGGGAGGGGGTGGGCGACGGATCGATCACCTCTTGGCAACCTACGCACTCTTCTCCCGCTACGGTGCCCCGCTCATCTGGCAAACAGGCCATGAGACGATGTATCTGGTTACGGGGACCAAGACCTTCACCGCCTTGGAGAAGGATCAGACGGTCAGCTTCCTGCCATCTATCATGGGGGAGGCAACAACCGTAACGGCCCGGCAGTTGGTCTGGCCGCTTGTCGAGGCGGTGATCTCAATCACCTCGATCTCCCTCTCCAATCGCACCACTGGCACAACCTTGCGCGTGGATGTGGAGCATGGCAGTGGTGTTCTTGTCAGTTTTCCAGTTGCCGACCGGCACCGTTGATGATAGGATTGGGTATGTTGCAATCACGACGTTTGTTGGCATTCTCATCACGGGTCCATACGTATACGCTTCTGCTCTACGTATTTTTCTTCCTCGTCTACACCCTCGGCGGGTACTTCCGTGTGCAGCAGTCCTTTATCGACCTCCTCATCTACTGCCTTACCCTGGTCGGGTGGACCAGCCTGCTCTTCGGCTTCTGGCTGTTGATCTTCTCCGTCATCGTCTTTGTCGGCAATGGGCTCTTCCCGACAACCGAGGTTGTCCTCACCCTCCTGAGAATGGCAGCCATCTATGCCCTCGCCCTCCTGCTCTCGATCCTCGAGACCCTCTTTACCAGTGGGGTGACGATCAGTTGAATACCCTCCCTACCATCTCAGTGGTCCGGGGCGCAATCTGCGTCGCCTCCGATGACCCGTCCCTGATCAGTGCTGCGGCCCAGAAGCTCTGGGCCACCCTCCTTGCGGTCAATGGCCTGGAGGAGGGGATGGTCGCCAGCCTCCTGATCACGCAGACGGGAGACCTCGTCAGCCTCAACCCAGCTACGGGGCTCCGCCGGGGAGGCTACTGCGCCTCGGTGCCCCTCTTCTGCATGCCTGAACTCGAGATTGCCGGCATGATGGAGCGGGTCATCAGGATGCTGGTGACCTGCAACTGCTACATCGAGGGCCTGAAGCCTGTCTTTCTCGATGGGGCCGAACGCTTGAGACCGGACCTCTTTCCCCCCGCTTGACCCTTGATTGCATAATTGAAATCTTCTGTGCATACTCGAGGTGAGGTGCCCCATGGATATTCACGTCTTGCCATCTGTGCTCTCCCATACGATCAGGATCCCCGGCTCCAAGAGCCACACCATCCGCGCGCTCCTGCTCTCCCTACTCAGCGAGAGGAGGAGCACCATCGAGGGAGCCCTCCTCAGCGGCGATGGCCTCTCTGCCCTCACGGCAGCACGGCAGTTCGGTGCAACCATCACCGAGGAGGGGAACCGGCTGCTCATCGACGGCGTCGGCTCCCGCCCGATGGCACCCCCTGATATCATCGATACCGCCAATAGCGGGACCACCACCACGCTCTTTGCATCGGTGGCAGCGCTTGGTGATGGGTATACGATCATCACCGGTGATGAGCAGATCAGGCGCCGGACCATCGGGGCGCTGGCCGAAGCAATCCGGCAGCTGGGCGCAACGGTCCTCTTCACCCACCCGTCGCGTACTGCCCCGCCGGTGGTCATCGGCGGCAGGATGAGCGGGGGCAGGGTGGTCATCGATGGGTCGAACAGCCAGTTCGTCTCCTCCCTCCTGCTCTCAACCCCCCTCCTTGATGGTGACACCGAGATCGTCGTCACCAATCCGCAGGAGACGCCCTATGTGCGCCTCAGCCTCGATTGGATGGAGCGCTACGGGGTCTCCGTTGCCCACGACGGCTCCTTTTCCCGCTTCCACGTCACGGGGAAACAGCACTATCGGGCAGGGGACCATACAATCCCGGCCGACTGGTCAAGTGCAGCCTTCCCGCTGGTCGCTGCAGCGATCACCGACTCACATCTGACGGTCTTGGGGGTGGACGTTGCCGACTCGCAGGGTGATCGTGCGATTGTGGACCACCTCGCAGCCTTTGGTGCCCACGTGGAGATTGATGAACCGGGTCACCGTGTCACTGTCCGGGGAGGCACCCCGCTTGTCGGAGGCCACACCATCGACCTCGGGCCCACCCCCGATATGCTGCCCGCCCTGGCCGTCCTCGCCACCCAGGCGACCGGCAGGACCCGTTTCACCAACCTCGCCCATGTCAGGCAGAAGGAGACCGACCGGGTCTTTGAGATGGAGCGGACGCTCACCGCCCTGGGGTGCAGGGTGCACAGCGAGGGTGATGAGCTCGTCGTAGACGGGCCGAACACGATTACAGGTGGGCGGGTCTCCTCCTCAGGTGACCATCGCATCGCGATGGCGCTATCGGTGGCTGGCTTGGCAGCAACGGGTGAGGTGGTCATCGAGGGAGGGGAGTGCGTCTCCGTCTCCTATCCCGGTTTTTGTGAGGATCTTGCCCGATGCGGGGCAAAGATCTGGTGTAATTGAAACAGGCACACCCTCCGGTGTGCCTGAAGAGAGCCGACTGTCAGATTCGAACTGACGACCCCGAGATTACAAGTCACGTGCTCTGGCCAGCTGAGCTAAGTCGGCGATACTGCTGTTGCACTATACTAAGGGTTAAGAGCTTTAGTCAAGGCATCATATTTTTTCCAGGAATGGCGTGATGCCTCATAACAAAATCTAACTTTGGGGGTCGTTGCCTCATAATAAGAAA
>CALFMX010000022.1 GCA_937902565.1 uncultured Spirochaetales bacterium | reverse complement strand
CGGCGGGGCCCCGGGGTTCTTCACCGCGCTCACCGGCCTTGAAACAGCCAACTGGTTCGCCTATGGCCTCTTCCCCATCGTCATGGTCCAGGGGATCCACTACGCCCCCTTTGCCTACATCCTTATCGGGGGGATCCTGCAGAACATGGACGCCAACCTTGAGGAGGCTGCCATGCTGTTGCATGCCAACCGGTTGACGATCATGAAAAAGGTAACCCTGCCCATCGTGCGCCCGGCACTGCTCTCCACCTTCCTGCTGGTCTTCAGCTCCACGATGAGCGCCTTTGCCGTCCCCGCCTTCCTGGGGAGCCCCGTACGCTACCAGGTGTTGACCACCCAGATGTACCGCACCCTCAACGGCATGAACCCCGGATACGGCTACATCATAGCCCTGGTGATGATCGTCATCGGTGTGGCAATCCTGATGCTCAACCAATGGGTTACCGGACGGCGCAAATCCTATGTGACGATAACCGGCAAGAGCTCGAATATCAGCCTCGTCAACCTTCGCAAGGCGCGCACCCCATTGACGGTCCTCCTTGTCGTCATCCTCTTGATGGTCGCCATCCTGCCGCTCGTCTCCTTCGCCATCGAATCCTTCATCATGGCTCCGGGAGACTACTCACTTGCCAACTTCACCACAGAGTTCTGGGTGGGACAGGGGAGTCCTGAAATTGCCAACAGCGAGCCGGGAATCCTGCGCAACCCGTCGATCTGGCTCGGTCTGACCAATAGTTTGAAACTCTCCCTCATCGTCAGTGCATTCGCCGGGACCATCGGTTTGCTCAGCGGCTATGCAGTGGCAAAGAAGCGTGGCTCCAAGCTCTCCACGATCGTGAACAACCTGACATTCTTCCCCTATCTCATCCCTTCGATGGCATTCGGAGCGATCTTCCTGTCGATGTTTGCCGTACGCAGGGGATTCATTCCCGCCCTGTATGGTTCATTCTGGTTGCTGGTCATCGTCGGAACAGTCAAGTATCTCCCCTTCGCCACCAGGAGCAGCGTCAATGCGATGTTGCAACTCTCGGGTGAGATCGAGGAGGCAGGAACCATCATGGGGGTTGGATGGATCAAGCGCATGACGCGGATTATTTTCCCGATCCAGCGGTCGACGTTCATCAGCGGCTACTTGCTGCCGTTCATCTCATGCATGCGGGAGCTGTCGCTCTTCATCCTCCTGGTCACCCCTTCGACCAGAATTTTGACGACCCTCCTCTTCCAATACAACGAGAAGGGGTGGAACCAATACGCCAACGCTATCAACCTGATGATTGTAGTCATAGTGGTCGGGTTTAACTTGTTGATCAACAAGCTCACCGGAGCGTCGATCGACAAGGGAATTGGCAGCAACTAACAAGGAGTCTCCTATGCCAAGGATTGAATTGAAGCACGTAACCAAGATGTTTGGAAAGTTTGTTGCAGTCGACGACTTGAACATGATAATCGATGACCGTTCGTTCGTGACCCTTCTCGGGCCCTCGGGCTGTGGGAAGACCACGACCCTGCGGATGATAGCCGGTCTTGAGACCCCCACCGAAGGGACCATCACGATCAATGACCGGGTGGTGTTCTCCAGCGAGGAGGGCATCGATGTGCCCCCGGATAAACGGGATGTCGGCTTCCTCTTCCAGAACTACGCGCTCTGGCCTCACATGACCGTCTACAAGAACATCTCATTCGGCCTTGAAAACCTAAAATGGCCGAAGGACCGGATTGCCGACCGGGTGGAAGAGCTCCTTGAGATGCTCAAGATCACTGAATTCTCCGCCCGTTACCCCTCCGAGCTCAGTGGCGGGCAGCAGCAGCGGGTCGCCATAGCCCGGACCCTGTCGACCGGACCGAAGGCGCTCTTCATGGATGAGCCCCTCTCAAACCTCGATGCCAAGTTGCGCATGGAGATGCGTACGGAGCTCAAGCGCCTCCACCGGGAAACCGACTCAACCTTCGTGTATGTCACCCACGACCAGCTGGAAGCGATGACCCTCTCGACGATGGTGTGCTTGATGAAGGAGGGGTATACACAGCAGTATGCACCGCCACTTGAGGTCTACCGCAAGCCGGCCAATACGTTTGCCGCCGATTTTGTCGGCTCACCGAACATCAACCTGATCGAGGCGGAGGTGGAGACAGCCACACCGCTGGTGTTGAAATTCGGAACGGCCAGCAGGTTGAAGTTCACTGCCAATGCCCCCCTTGCCCTGAAGGAGGGGAAGCAGGTGACGCTGGGCATCAGGCCCGAACACATCACCATCGTTGAGGAGGGGGCCACGATTGAGGCTGAGATCCAGAGCTCTCTGCCCAGCGGCATGGAGACGATCGTTGCCCTCGACCTTGACGGCATCCGCCTCCATTCGGTGATCTTCGGCGACCTTGACTTCGAGGTGGGAAAGCTCGTTGGTCTCACCTTCAAGGGGGCTGGAATCAACCTCTTTGATCGAGAGGACGGCCGACTCATCGCCCAAGGAACACTCACGAAGGCATAATCATGTACCACCCGATGTTCAAAGCTCACGATATCCGTGCAAAGCGCGAGTGCTTTGCAGGGGAGGGCGGGAGACGAGTTGCCGTGGCGGTGGCCTACTACATGGCATGCGTGCTCAAAGCCGACTCGATCGTGCTCTGCCGCGATGCACGGCTCGGCGGTGAAACGCTCCTCGAAGAGATGGTGAACACCTGCAGTCGTGCCGGGCTTGTTGTGTACGTCGACCCCAATCCGGTCGGTTCGTGCCAATTCTACAATGCCTGCATGCTCCACGATGCACCGTGTGGCGTGATGATCACCGCCAGCCACAACCCGGGCTCCTACCTTGGAATGAAGCTTGTCGGGCCCGACCTCTCTCCCATCAGCATGGAGAGCGGGCTGGCCTCGGTTGCACGCGCCTATGAGGAGGGCACACCACTGCCGTCCGCCACGAGAGCGGGGGCAGTGAAGGTCATCGACACGCTCACACCGTACATCGAATACTCGATGGCGCTGGCCCACGTTGGAAGGGGGGAGCTGTCGGGGCTTTCGATTGCCTGTGAATTCCTCAATGGCAGCAGTGCAACGGCCATCATGGTTGGCCTTGGGAGGGCTGGGGTGGCGTGCACCCCCCTCCACCCTGTCCCCAATGGGAACTTCCCCTTGGGTGAGCCCAACCCGGGCAGGAAGGAGAGCATGGAGGAGGCACTGACCTTCATCCGCACCCATCAGGTTCCGCTCCTCTTTGCGTTCGATGGCGATGGCGATCGCATGGACCTCCTCGTGGATGGAGCCCAGCTCACCCCGTCATTCGTCATGTATTCCATCATCGATCAACTTAAGGCACTCAACCCACATGAGGAGCCGCTTGCCGTGCTCTTTGACCCGAAGGCATCGCCGATCGTGTTCAATGAGATTGCAGGCAAAGGGGTGCAGATCGACATTGTGAGAAACGGCCACTCGGCGGTAAAGCATGTCATGCGCCAGAGCCGGCAGCCCCGCTACCTCTGCGCAGCCGAGGAGTCGGCCCACTACTTCTACCAACTGCCGACCGACCCGTCAAAACCGGACTCCAGGCGTCTTGCCGGGGAGAACACCCTCTTCTATCTGCTCCTGATCCTCAAGGCGTTCAAGGAGAATCCAAAGGTGTTCAACGAGGCCCAGGCGCTGCAACAGAGCTTCTACCGTCGGCGGGAGTGGTCCATCACCATCCCCGATGGTGGCCAGCGTACCGCTCTGCTTGCCCAGATCGAGGCCTTGATGGCCGGGATGGGGGCTACGCGCATCGAACACGATGGTAGCGGACACTCGCTGGGTGCAGTCCTCTACAGAAGAGGCGTGGATACGGGCACCTATGGGCTTGAGAGGGGGTGGCTGCAACTCTTCCAACGTATCAGCGAGAGTGAGGAGAGCCTGTTGAGGTTCGAGGTCATCGCAGAGAACGAAGCGGTGGGACTCCCGTTGGTTGAAGCGCTCCTGGCGCTTCAGGGCAGGTTCACGCAAACCACGTAAAATTGTTCTCCTTGGCCATGGCTTGGGTGAAGCGGGGGAGGGTGCGCACCGGATAGACCTCGACGGGAGCGTCGTCGGTGAGCATCGGGGCGACGATCCTCCAGCTCTCGGTGATCTCCTCCATCGTGGGGAAGAGGCTCTTGTCGGAGAGGAGGATCTTCTCGACGATCTGCTCATACGCTTCGGGGGTATTCACACCGAAGGTCTCGCTCTGGTTGAAGCGGAAGAGCACCGGCTTGCTCTTCCAGCTGGTGTTGGGCACCTTCAGGTTCATGCTGATATCGATCGTCAGCTCAGGATGGATGGTGATGATCACCCCATTCTCCGCAATCGATTCGTCGTGCATCACCTCACGGGTGGTGTTCTTGAACTTGATGTAGATCAGGCTCTTCGCCTTCTTCTGCATCTTGCCGGTCCTCACGTAGATGGGGATGCCGGCAAAGTAGTAGGTGTTCACGAAGAGCTTGAAGGCGGCGTAGGTGGGGGTGGTGATCACCCGGCCGCTGTTGGCGCCCAGGCTCTCATAGCGACCCATATGGAACTCCTCGATGGGGGAGATCGAGCGCAGGACCTTCTGCTTCTCGATGACGATGTCCTCGAAGGAGATCGAGGCGGGTTCAGCCATCGTCAGGAAGGTGATGATCTGCAGGATGTGGTTCTGTATGGTGTCGCGCACCACCCCGATCTGCTCATAGAAGCCGAGGCGTTGGTCGACGCCGTGCTCCTCGTCGAAGATGATCTGGATCGACTCGATGGTCTGGTTGTCCCAGATGCGGCGGATGATATCGTTGTGAAAGCGCATGAGCAGGAGGTTCTGCATGAACTCCTTGCCGAGGTAGTGGTCGACCCGATAGATCTCCTGGTCGGTGAACGCCTGCTCGAGGATGGTGTTGTACCTGAGGGCGCTCTCCGTGTCGAAGCCGAAGGGCTTTTCGACGATGATCTTCTTCTTCAGCGTACAGTGGCAGGCAAGGGTGGCGTCGATCGCCTTGATCTCCCCGATGGCCGCTTCATAGAGGGAGGGCTGGAGGGCGAGGTAGTAGATGAGCTCCACCTCACTCGTCCCCTTGACCAGCGCCATGATCGCCGATGCAAGCTGGCTGACCGCATCCGGGCCGTTCATGTCGTAGTGGAGGTAGTGGAGGTGCTCTAGGAAGGAGGGGGGTGCACCGTGTGCCAGGGAGGCGAGAAACTCCTCCCGAGTGGAGAAGCGGCGCCCGAGGGCGAGCAGCTCGAACTCGTACCCCCGCTCCATCAGGTTCCGGTACGCGGGGTAGAGCTTCTTCTCTGCCAGGTCCCCCGTCCCTCCATACTGTATGATGATACGTCTCATGTTACGCCTCCAGATCGGTGATGATGGTCAGGGTGCACTCAAGGGTCTTGAAGAACGCACTCGGAAGGGTGAGCGGACCCTCCTGTGAGGCGAGCATGCGGCCAAGTGCTTCGCGCTTCGACTCGCCGAAGTAGAGGAGAGAGACCTCCGCTCCCCTCGCCAAGGTCCCGAAGCCGTGGTAGGAGAGGGTGGCGCGGCGGAGGGGGGGCTTGGGGCTATCGGGGACGAGGATGACCTGCTCGTTTCCTTCAGTGGTGAAGGAGCCGGGAAAGAGGGAGGCAAAGTGCCCATCCTCCCCGATGCCGAGGTAGACCCGGTCAAACCGGGACGTGCTCAACACCTCCCCAACGGCAGGTACTTTCAACTGGGTACGGTCCATCAGGCCACGGTCAAAGGCGGCCTGGAGGCCTGCAACGAGGAGCGTGTCACTATTTCGCTCCCCCTCGAGGCGTTCGTCGACGAGGTAGAGGGTTGTGCGAAAGAGGATGTCAGGCACAGCCACGATCGCCTCTATGATGGAGGCGGCGCTGCGCCCACCGGGCAGCGCAATGTGGATGTGCCCCTCTTTTTTTGCAGCGAGGGTCTTGAGGTCGTTGGCAACCAAGGCGCTGAAGGCCGTGCTTTCCGTGATGCGTAGCGTCTTCATGCAAATACTATACTAAAAGAATAGGATAAAAGACAGGGGATCTTCAGGAGAGTTCCCCGTTCTCCCTCATCCGCTCCGAGGCGATGGCGAGCATGAGCTTGATACGGTTCTCCTGGTTGACCCTGGTGGCCGAGGGGTCGTAGTCGATGGCCACGATGTTGGCCTCGCTCTCGCGCTCGGTCACCGCCCTGATCATCCCCTTGGCACAGATGTGGTTGGGCAGGCAGCCGAAGGGTTGGGTGCAGACGATGTTGGGGTAGCCCATGTGGATGAGGTCGAGCATCTCGGCGGTGAGCAGCCACCCCTCTCCCATCTTCACCCCGTAGTCGATCAGGCCCTCATTGAGCTTCTTCATCTCCCGGTAGGGCATGGCGACGGTGAATACCCCGCTCTCCTCCATGGCGTCACGGGCCATCTGTTCGACCTTGAAGAGGACGTGGAGGGCTGCTTTGGTGGCCAGGGAGATGAACCACCGCCCCCCATAGTAGGTGCGGTCGGTGTAGGCGTTGTCGAAGCCGTAGTAGAGGAAGCCCATCACCGAGGGGACGAAGACCTCGCAGCCCTGCTCCTCGAGGAAGGCCTGCAGGTCATTGTTGCCGAGCGGGGCGTACTTCATGTAGATCTCCCCGACGATCCCCACCTTGATCTTGGGCGTCTTCTTGACCTCGATGGCTGCAAACTCCC
>CALFMX010000021.1 GCA_937902565.1 uncultured Spirochaetales bacterium | reverse complement strand
TGGGGGGCATTGGTGATCACCGATGATGAGGTGCTCTTCCTCATGCGAAGCGGCAAAACCATCGAGACCGGGTGGAGCGCCGTGCGTTCAGAGGTGATCTGTACCGCGCCCTTTGCCACACAGCGTAAAAAAGGCCTCCTCCTCGCAACCGAGAAGGAGGGCCGCTATGTGTATATCAACGCTACAGAGCCGGTGGTTGCGCTCCTCAGCCCACCTCAGAACGAGTAGGCAAATCCAACCTTGATCGGCTTCAGGCCTACAGCGAAGCCACTGCCGACAACGTAGCGGGCAGCCACGCCCGCCTCGTAGAAGAAGGAGAGGTCCCGGATCAAGGCGTAGCTGATACCCGCCGAAGCCTGCGCCGCTACCGCGAAGCCTGCATTGGGGGAGACGTGTACCGAGGGGCCGAGCGAGATGGTCAATGGGAAGTTGAGCTTTGCATTGACAGCCGGTGTCCAGCGGGCGCTTGCCAGCAGATCCAATTGCCACGCATCCGCATCATTGTTCACCGCCACTGTACCACCCCAACTGAAGAGGTCGTTTTGACGGCGCATGAAGTCAACCTCAAAGCCAAAGCCCGCTGAATCAAGGGAGGGGAGGTCGAGGTGGAGAATCGATACCTTTGCCCCGACCAGCCAGTTGCTCTCCTTGGGTTCGACCTGGGCACGGGCAGTGGGGATCGACGCGCCCCGGCCAAGCTCAGTCGACACTGCCTTTGGTTCTTTTTCAACCGGTGCGACAGCTGCGACCTCAGTCTCTTCTTCCCGTTCAACCGGTGCGGCAGCTGTAATCTCCACCTCTTCTTCTCGTTCAATCGGTGTGACAGCTGTAATCTCCACCTCTTCGTTGTCCACTGTCTCTTCCTCTGCTACAAACGGCACCCCTTCTTCCGCTTCGACATCCTCAACCTCAACGATATCGACGCTCTCGGCCAGGTCGCCTGCATAGTCGGCATCCTCCCCTTGCTCGGTCTGTGGCCCAAAGACGGAGAGGTCGACGGGCAACGGCTCGGAGAGGGCGAAGTACTCGCTGCCAAAGAGTTCCTCAAGCTCGGAGAAGGGGATGATGGTCACCTCGACCTCATCACCGATGGCCTCATCGAGCTGGCCCTCCTCGAGGATGGGTTCGGCCTCTTCCATGGCAGGGATGATCGCCTCCGCTGCAATCGGCTCGCTCGGCAGAAGGGGTTCTATGTGGCTCTCTTCCCTGGCCTCGACGACCACGGGAGCCGGTGGGGCTGCCGCTACCGTGGTATCCACCTCCGGCTGTTGGACTACCTCTGTCGTCTTCTTGGAGTCCAGGTCAGAGAGGGGAACAAACTCCAGATACCAATACACACCACCGGCAACGGTCAGCACCGCGATGATGATCAACGCAATCAAACCACTTCTGCTCACACTGAACTCCTACGTCTACATAGTCAGGGGGTAGTACCCCTATATAGGTATAACACCTTTGTTGGGGTTTTTATTACAAAGAGCGCCATACTTCATCATATCCCCATAAATGAGTACTCATTTTGGAGAATATCCGCCCCACGCCGCCCATGGTAGCCTCACAAGCGGAGGAAAGAGCATGAAACGGATCGTGGTCCCCATCCTCATGGTGCTGTGCATTATGGCCCCCCTCAGTGGCAGGGAGGGGCTCTCAGTGAGCCTCGATCTCGTCTCAGCTGAGAGCTTCTTCTACGATACCGCACACCTGCGCATCGATGTTGGACTCGACCTGACCGAAGAGTTTGGCCTGCGCATGCCCTTCACCGTGATCGCTGAGCGGGTGCGCGGCGGTCCCTACTACCTCGAGGGGGGGATCTTTTTGGATTATCACCCCCTGGGGTGGCCACTGTTCATCTCCCTCTCATTGGCGCAGGTGGGGGTGCTGGGCAACCACCCGTGGGAAGATGACCCGTCGGTCCTCTTCCTCAACGAGATGGCCATCGGGTGGCGCTTTGCCATCCCCCCGGGCTTTGTCTTGATCCCTATGGTGGTCATTCGTGACCCCAACAGGGTCTTTGGAGGCGAGTATGCGGAGTTTGAAGATATCTTTGCGCACTTTGCCATGGTTCGCTGCTCGCTCCTGTTCGGCTGGACATTTCCTGTTGGCCAGCCGAAAGCGGGACAGCAGTGAAGCTGTTGACCAACAGGAGTAGGAGGAGTGTCATGGCACGACGTGCGGGTACGTGGATCTTGGTCATTGCCCTCATTATACCGCTCAGCGGATGTTCGATGGGGTGGGAAGCGAAGAGCAAGGCGCGGATTGAAGACAAGGATTTGATTCCCCGGGCAACGCAGATGATCGAGGAGCAACGGCAGATCGTCCTGCCGTACCTCGATGATGAGCTCTCATCGGTCGTGGCACGGGGCGAGATGAGCAGTGCTGCCATAGTGGCCAACACCCTCACCGAGCAGCAGGGGAGGGAGTATCTTGAGTTCATGTATACCGTCGGATGGAGTGATGAGGTCGACGAGCAGTATGAACAGGTCGTTGAATTCGCCCACTCCCTGCTCGATGAGGAGGGCCGGGCGGAGCTGGATGGGCAGTTGGCCCAGACGCGGGCCATCCTGATGCAGCGTGGTGAGGATATAGCGCGCGGCCTGGCCCCGAGCCAACGGGTAGAGTTCTGGAAGGATATGCAGAAGCTGGTGACCCGGACCCTGGTCCTCTTCACTGCCGGGGTTGTCTATGCGTGCATCCCGACCGTGGTCTTCTGGGGCAAGATAGCGGCGGCGTCCGCCATTGCGGTGGCGACCGGGATCGTGGCGTCAACGGTGATGTCGATCTGGCGGTACTACCAGTTCGGGGGCTCGCTCGACGATACGTTCGCTGAGTGGATCGCGGAGGTCTCCACCGAGCCGGAGACCTCCTACGCCATGGCGGCGAGCATGATGGCCCTGGGCACCACGATGAAGCGGGGGCCGGTGGTCACCGGTCTCATCATCTGTGTCTTCGCCCTCTACAACGTCATCGACATGGTCAAGCCGATGCTGAAGAAGTACAACTTCTCCGTCTGATCTTCCAGGTTGCTCCTGTCCCCACTTTGTGAAATACTTGCAGTATCCCCCCGGGGAAAGGAGCAACCACTACCATGTCCACACCATTTGAATCGGATCTTCTCTCACGTTTTCTTCGCTATACCGCCATCGATACGATGAGCGACGAACAGGCTGTACGCACCAAGAGCCCCTCAACAGAAGGACAGTGGGATCTCTTGCGCCTCCTAGCCCAGGAGCTTGGGGAGATGGGGGTCGAAGATATCCAGATAGCCGATGAGGGGGTGGTCATCGCCCGCCTCCCATCCAATACAGAAAAGAAGGTGCCCACCGTCGCCTTCATGGCCCATGTCGACACCGCCGACGACGTGCCCGGCAACGGGGTGAAGGCCCGGGTCATCGATGCCTACACGGGTGGCGATATCCCGCTCAATGATGAGGTCACCCTCTCCGTCTCCGACAACCCATCGCTTGAAGCGTATATCGGGGAGACCCTCATCGTCACCGATGGCACCACGCTCTTGGGCAGCGACGACAAGGCGGGGATCGCCGAGATCATGAGTGCGATCCGCTACCTGGTCGACAACCCCCAGGTCAAGCACGGTGAGGTGGAGGTGATCTTCACCACCGATGAGGAGACCGGGGCGGGGATGGACAACTTCCCGTACGACAAGATCCGCTGTGAGTACTGTTATACCATCGATGGCGGGGGACGCCATCGGATCGAGAGCGAGTGCTTCAATGCCGCGACGGTCAATGTGCGCTTTGAGGGGATCAGCTACCACCTGGGCATGGCGCGCGGCCGCCTGGTCAACGCCCTCACGATGGCTGCCTACTTCGTCAACTCCCTGCCGCAGGCGGAGAGCCCGGAGGCGACCGATGAGCGCTATGGCTACTACTGTGCCCAGACCATCAGCGGGACTGCCACTGCCGTCGACCTGACGATCTACCTGCGGGACTTCGACCTGGATGTGCTCAACCGGCGTATCGAGGCACTCAAGGCCCTCGCCGCTGCCACCGAAGCACTCTACCATGGCGGCACGGTTCACCTCGACGCCACGCACGTCTACTACAATATGGCCATGATTGCCCGGAACAAGCCCTTTGCCATGGAGAACCTCAAGGAGGCGGGCCGCCAACTGGGCTTTGAGCTGACCGAGCAGCTGATCAGGGGCGGCACCGATGGGGCGCGGATGGCCAATGAACAGAACATCCCCTGTCCGAACATCTTCACCGGCGGCTACAACCTCCACTCGGTCTACGAGTGGGCAGCCCTGCCGGCGATGGTCGACGCGGCACGCCTGATCATCAAGATCGCCGAGGTCGGGGCACGCTGATGAGGCGAGCCCTGGCGCTACTCACCCTGCTCCTCCTGAGTGCCAATGTGATGGCAGTCGAGGTGGATTTCCGCTCTGATGGCAATCTGCCTGCAGGGTATGGGGAGCAGTTGAGGGCGAGTGTGGCTGATCTGCTCTCCTCTCGCCTTGATGGGGAGGCCACCGTCCGTGCCCACCTCGATGAGGCGTGGCAGCTGACCCTCACCACCGACCATGGGTCCCTTGTCGTGGCGTTGCCCCCTTCAACAGACGAGGTCGCTGCAACGCTTTACTCCGCACTGTCCTGGGATGGAGTGACTCTTTTCCCCCCACGCTCTGGGGGAAAACTCTCCTATCCCTTCTCCTATGGATTTGCCCTCTCCGGGGTAGAGAGCCCGCGTGAGGGGCGCTCCTACTGGGTCGTCGACCGGGAGGGCAGGCACCTGGGCAGTGTGCGGACGATGCGGGTAGTGGGAGAGGAGGATCCGGTGGTGGTGGCCGTGCAATCCTCAGGCAAGGCGTTGCTTCCCCACATGGGCATCGAGGGCAAGGGCGCCTTCTCCTTCGGTTTGTACGGTTCACTCTCTCTTGAAGGGGCCCTTGGTGTGGAGGCGTTGGTGATCCAGAGTTTGCCCCTCTATCCCTTTGAGGCGCGGTGGGGCATTGGGTATGACAGTGATGAGTCGGTGACCCTCCGCCTCGGCCTGGGCGCCACGTTCTATATGAGCCACCTGTTGGGCACGGGCAGTACGATTGGACGGAACATGGCGCTCGAGGGGTGGGCTGACCTGGCCCTCGGGTGGCATGATGGTCTGCTCCTCTCCGCCTCAGCCCGCCTTGCCCTCTCCTACCACCTCTCGTCGTGGACGGTGAGCGCCTCTCTCGGCAGCAGGGTCGCCGCTACCGCTGCCACGCCCATCCACCAGGGGCTGTTCTTCACCCTGGGAACAGCGTACACTTATACACCATGAAACGCCTGCTTGCCCTCCTGCTGACCATCGTCCTCCTTTTGGCCTCCTGCTCCTCCTTCGGGACCCTGGTGCGTTCGCAGATGGAGGGTCTGCCCTCCTGGGTCCACAACCCCCAGGTGCGAGGTGACCAGGTGGCGTTCATCGGCAAGGGTGTGAGCACGGTTGCCTACAACGCCCGCTTGGCCGCCTATGAGGATATCCTTGCACAGATCTCCCGCTACGTCGGGGAGGATGTCGCCGCTTCCTACTATCGCGAGCTGACCACCACATCCCAGATCGCCGACTTCAATCTCTCCGTCACCAGCGAACACCAGCGCAGCGAGAAGGGGAGTATCCAGATCTTCCTCCTCGCCCGTCTCGACGAATCGCTCCTGTCGGCCCGGCAGACGATAATCTACCGACAGACACTGGAACGGGAAGAGCGGATCGCGGCGTTGATCCGTGAGGCGGACAGCGCCTATCGAGCAAACGATGACACCCGGGCCATCACGCGCTACCTCGAGGCCGCTGCGGTGGCCGCAGAGGGGCCGGTTCTGGAGAAGAAGCATGAGAGCGCCCCCCTGGTCGACCGGGCGGTCACCGCTATCAAGGCGCTGAGGATCTCATTCAAGAACAGTGACGAGGGGGCGGCGACGGTGACGGTGCAGCTTCGCCGGAGACGGCGCCTGATCTCATCACGGGTGGTCAATGCCCCGGTACGCGCCTCCTTCAGTGCCTACAACAGCCTCGGCTCTCCCTATGATGACAGCCTGCTCTTCAACACGGCGAGCCAGGGCTCATTCCTCTTCGTCCCCCATAGCGAGCTCATGACCAGCGAGGGGCGTGTCACCTTCTCCCTGGACCTC
>CALFMX010000020.1 GCA_937902565.1 uncultured Spirochaetales bacterium | reverse complement strand
ATGTGCAGCGCCACCCAGACCCGGCCCTTGAGCACGCGCTTGTGGATCGCATTGCATTCTTCCAGCAGCGGGCCGAAGGCGGCGCCGGTGAAGATGCCTTGCAGCGGCGCGCGGATCTGGGTTTTCCAGCTCGCGCGCAGGCGGTGGTCTTGCAGCTGCGGGAACAGCTCGTCGATCAAGCGGCTGGAAAAACAGCTGGTGGAGTACAACTTCACCATCCGGGACACCCCCTCCATCACGGCGACCCACAAGAACCGCGCCGACCTGATCATCAGCCTCGAGGCGCTCGAGACGATTATCATCAACACGCCGGTCATCGACCGCTACGTCTTCATCACCAGTGACAGCGACTTCACCGTCATCATGGAGATGTTGCGCAAGTACGGCAAGGAGGTCTTCCTGGTGACCAAGGAGATGGTCGCCGACAAGCCGATCTTCAACAACTGCGTCGACGAGATCCTGATCATCGAGAACTTCATGCCCAAACCCAAGACCGAAGTGAGCAAGGAGGCGGGGGCAGCCAAGACCAAGAAAGCTCCCGAGCAGCGTGACACCAAGAAGATCGACGCCCAGGTCGAGGAGCTGATGAAGAAGGTCGTCGACTCCTTTGAATTCGAGAGCTGGCAGCTCGTCAGCTTCGTCGGTACCAAGTTCCACCAGATGGACAAGAGCCGGATGATCGAGCGCTCCAGCTACAAGAGCCTCTCGAACCTCCTCACCAAGCTTGAGAGCGAGAAGCTCATCACGCGGAGGAACAACGACAAGGGGCAGCCCGAGATCCAGCGCCTGGTCCAATAGAAGAGGCGAGGGATACCCTCGCCTACGCTCTACAAACTACCTCACCTTATCCCGTTGCCAAACGGGGTGAACTACTCGATCTCCACAACCTTGATCATATTGGTCTTGCCGGCGCTTCCCACCGGAACCCCGGCGGTGATGACCACCGTCTCTCCTGTCTGGATCATCTCATTTTCAACAAGGTACTTCGGTCCATACTCCAAAAGCCGGTCTACCGAGGTCTGCTCCTCGATGAGGATCGGTTGTACGCCCCACGAGAGAGCGAGATTTTGGACGACCTTCTTGATCGGGGAGAAAGCCAAAATCGGGACCGAGGGCCTGAACTTGGCGATCAGGCGAGCGGTGGAGCCACTGTGGGTAAAGCAGACGATGTATGAGGCACCGATGGAGAGGGCGAGCTCCCGGGTTGCCAACCCCACCGCCTCGGTGATCGTCTGGCTGCGCGGCATATCAGCCGCACTGATCTGGTTGATGACCTGGCGGCTGAAGGCCGGGCTCTTTTCGGTCAGCTTGGCGATCCGGACCATCGTCCTCACCGCTTCAAGGGGGTAGTGGCCGGCAGCGCTCTCGCCGCTGAGCATCACGGCACTGGTGCCGTCGAGGACGGCATTGGCCACGTCATTGGTCTCCGCTCTGGTCGGACGGGGGTTGTACATCATCGACTCGAGCATCTGCGTCGCCGTGATGACCGGCAGGCCCACCTCGATGCAGCTGCGGATGATCGACTTCTGGATGAGGGGAACTTCTTCGGCGGCGACCTCGACGCCCAGGTCGCCACGGGCGATCATGATGGCACCGCTCTCGGCCATGATGGTGTTGAGGTTGCTCACCGCCTCGGGCTTCTCAATCTTGCTGATGATGGGGATGGTGCGCCCATAGACCGCCATCATATGCTTCTTGAGAGCCCGCACATCATCGGCGGTCCGGACAAAGGAGAGGGCTACATAATCCACCTCATGTTCAAAGGCGAAGGCGAGGTCAGCCTCGTCCTTTGCAGTGAATGAGCTGAGCAGGGAGAGCGGCACCTGGGGGAGGTTCACCCCCTTGCGCGGCAGGATGACGCCATCCTCGACCATCGTGCAGTGGATGTCCCTCCCTTCGATCGAATCAACAGAGAGGGCGACCAACCCATCGTTGATCAAGATCCGCTGCCCGCTCTTGATCTCGTTGTGGAGATGGGGGTAGTCGATGGAGATGCGTGACCGGGTCCCGACCACACCTTCGGTGGTGATAGTGAGCCGGTCCCCCTTCTTGAGGGTGTAGGAGGGCTCTTCCAAGGCCCCTATGCGAATCTTGGGTCCCTGCAGATCCATGAAGATCGCGATGGGGAAGCCGAGCTCCTCACTCGCCCGCCGGGCATGGGTGTACCGCTCCTCCTGCTCCTCGTGGGTCCCATGGCTGAAGTTCAGCCGGATGACGCGACACCCAGCTTCGATAATCGCCTTGATGGTTTCATAATCACTGCTTGCCGGCCCGAGGGTGGCAACTATCTTTGTGTAGTTCATGGGCCAATCATCAGTGATTAGTGCGCTTTTGTAAAGGGATTTGAGGGAATCACCCGAACGGGTGAGTGCAAATACCCACTGAAGGCTATTGTTCATTTCCCCTATATCAGTAGCATAGTCGTATGGAAAAGAAACGAGTAGGCGACTACATCATCATTGGACTCTCTCTCGCTCTCTGTATCATCGGCTTGATGGGTATTCCCAAGCTTCATGTCGACTCCTCCACCGATGCCTTCATCCCCCTCGATGCCCCGGTGGTGAAGACCAACGAAGAGATCGAGGATATCTTCGGTTCCCTTGACGCACTGGTCGTCAGCCTCAAGAGTTCAACAACGATGCTCGATGACGAACATCTGAAGATTCTCGGCACCGTTACCGAGAAGATCGAGAAGCTCGATGGCGTCAAGCAGATCTCATCGCTTGCCAACATGCAACACCTCGAACCGTCCAGCGAAGGCGTCGAGGCCGTCACAATGTACGACGGGGACCTCGATGCGCTGAGGGAGCGCATCGACAGCTGGCCAAGCTTCTATCGCGGGACCTTCATCAGCGAGGACGAACAGACTGCCGCCATCCTCGTACAGCTGACCCTCGGTGCCGATGACCCGACCCTCCTGGCCAATATCCGGGCAATCCTGGCCGAAGTCGATGGCCTCGAGACATCGGTGCTCGGCCTGCCGGTAGTCACCGAGGAGATCAGGCTGAGCCTGCTCAACGACCTTGCCATCCTCATCCCCATCGTCGCCGCCCTGCTCATCATCATCCTCTACCTCTTCCTACGCAGCGTGAAGGCAACGATCCTCTCATTCGTTCCCCTTCTCTTCTCCAGCTCCCTGGCCCTCGGTATCATGGCCGCCTTCAATATTACCGTGACGATGGCCACGATGCTGGTACCGGTCCTCCTCCTGATCGTCGGCAGCGCTTATACCATCCACATCTTCAGCCACTTCTTCGAGGAGTATGAGGGCGGGGACCCCGGTCCGGTCCTCTCGATGGTGGTCAAACGCAACGTCTACCCCATCGCCGCGGCAGCGGCAACGACAGCCAGTGGCTTCTTGGCCCAGCTCTCCAGCCCCCTCGGCCCATTCAGGACCTTCGGGGTGCTCAGCTTCTTCGGTGTCGTGATCTGTGCGACCAGCTCACTGGTCCTCCTGCCCGCCTTGATCAGGGTCATGTACAAGAACCCGCCCAAGCGACGGGAGAAGGAGGAGCGCAACTCCTCCAGAATCATTGGAAAGGCAATTGACTTCCTCACCCGCCACGGCAAGCTGGTCCTGCTCTTCGCCCTCCTTTTCCTCGTCATCGTGCTGCCCCTCTCCTACAGCAAGCTTGAGAATGGGACGAACATGCTCTCCTTCTTCCGCTCCTCATCTCCGATGGTCCAACAGACAAAGCAGTACAGCAAGGATATGCAAGGCAGCTTCTCCCTCTCGGTCATGGTCACGCCCAAGGGGGCGATGACCTTGGCCCCATCCACCCTCACGACCCTGGAAAAGGCCATCGATACCATCAGCGAAGACGCATATGTCGGTGGGATACAGTCGATCATCCCGTTCATCAAGCGCATGAACCAGCTTCTCGGTCCCAGCGAGGATATGATCACCGAGGTCGCAGAAGAGGAGGTCTTCTTCGACTTCTTCAGCATGGACATGGGATTCGATGACTTCGATGGTTCCTACGATGATGAGTGGACCACCGATGCCGGCGGGCAGGGGCTCTATGAGATCCCCAGCGACCCGGCACGCTACGGCCTCTCAAGTGAGGAGGACCTCGCCGGCCTCATCGCCCAGTACCTGCTCCTCTACAGCTCGTCGCTTGATACCTTCATCAACGACCCGCTTGAGCCAGACTCCACCCTCTTCACTGTCCTGCTCAAGGAGAGTGATGAGAAGGAACTTGCACATCTCACCGCCCTTATCCCCACCCTCTTCCCCGATGAGTGGGAGATCAAGATCGGTGGCGGGGAGGCCGTGAGCCTCGCCCTTACTGAATTAGTGACCAAGAGCCAGATCATCTCCATTTTCAGTTCGTTCATTGCGGTCTGGCTTTTGGTCTTACTCACCTTCCGCAGTCCCAAGCTCGCCACCCTCTCCCTGATCCCCTGCCTCTTTGCCTTGGCAGCGGTCTTCTTGACGATGGCGATCTTCTCCATCAAGCTGGACATCATCACCAGCTTATTGGCTGCACTCTGTATCGGGGTCGGGGTAGACTACGCCATCCACCTGTTGGCCGCCTTCGGTCGTGAGGATAAGGACATGCCCTACATCCTCCACACCACCGGGAAGGCGATCCTCGCCAATGCCGCTTCGGTGGCGTTGGGCTTCGCCGGCCTCCTCTTCTCCCGCTTCACCCCGATCGCCAACCTTGGCCTGCTCTTCTGTATCGCCATGGTGGCAGCAAGCTTCAGTGCCCTGACCGTCCTGCCAGCGCTGAAAATCCACTACCCAGCCCTTATCCAACCTAGGAGAAAAAAATCATGAAACGTACCTTATTCACCGTAGCGCTCATCGCCCTGGTCTCAACGACCCTCTTTGCAGCGCCCCTGACTGCCAACGAGATCATGACGAAAGTCCTCGATACGCAGAAAGCAGACAGCGCCGCCATGGACCTGAAGCTCACCCTCATCGAGACGAACGGGACACAGCGGGAACGCAGGATCCAAACGCTGACCAAGTCAGTGGGAGACGACACATCCTCCATAACGGTCTTCCTCTCCCCCGAGAGCGTGCGCAACACCCGCTTCCTCACCAAGGAGACCAATGGCCAGAGTGAGCAGTATATCTACCTGCCCGCACTCAAGCGGGTGAAGCGCATCGCCGCCTCCGAAGAGGGTGGCTCTTTCATGGGGAGTGACTTCTCCTACGCTGACATGGCGTCGACGACCTACGACACCGACGAGGCGGTCCACACCCTCATCGCCGAGGATGGGGACACCTACACGGTACAGTCGGTCCCCAACAAGAAGAATGTCTACGGCAAGAATGTCGTCGTGGTCGACAAGACCACCTTCCTGCCCCTGAGAGTCGAGTTCTACGACCTCGACGGCAAGACCTTGCTCAAGACATTGGTCACCGAACAGCAGGACTACGTCGGCGATCGGCCCATCACCAAGGTCATCGTAATGACCACGGTGGCCAGCGGGCACGCAACCCGTATCGAGATCCTCCAGGCTCGCTACGACATGCCCATCAGTGACAACTACTTCACCCTGAAATACCTTGAAACCGGGAGGTAACAATGAAACGTATACTTACTCTATTTCTTATAGTCACCCTCGCACTCCCCCTCTTCGCCTTCGACTTCTTCTTCGACGAGGAGGAGCCGCAAACAACGAGAAACGTCTCCTTCACCATGGATAGTGGAGTACAGGCATTCTTCAATGATGGAGAGCTCTCCCCCTATGCCAACCTCACCCTCAAGGCCGAACAGGATGGAGCCAAATACCGAGCATTCGCAGAGGTGAGCTACGACTCAACACTACAATCCCTCGAAGCCCAGGAGATCTCCCTCTCCCTCTTCCTCGGCCCGGTAACCCTCAAGGCTGGACTGATGCGCCACAGCTGGGGAACCGCCGACACCGCCCATGTGGTGGACATCGTCAACGGCAGAGACCTCAGAAAAGGTATCGTCGATGACGTGGAGATGATGAAGCGCCCAGACTGGATGCTCACCCTCTCAACCTATGGTGAGAACAGTGCCTTTGATATGGTGGTGAAGCCGGGGTTCAATCCGTCGTTGGTAGCTACGGATGGAAAGTTTTCGATGACGGACCCCATGATGTCAATGCTAGATTCTTTTATCCCAACTATCCTTAATCATCTTGATCCCACCGAGCTTCCCATTACAGAAATGGACACCCACACCCTCTCCGCCATCTCAATCGGTGGGCGATATCGATTCATGTTCGATCCTGTCGATGTAGGGTTCATGTACTATTATGGCTACTACCCTGACTTCGGGGTCAAGCTATCACTTTCCGGTGGCGATCTTGCAAATGGTATCCCATTTGATTTGAAGGGTGTCCACCTTCTGTATACCCGCTACCACTTCATAGGCATCGAATCCAGCTACTTCTTCTCCCCCTTCACCTTGGCCGTAGAAGGGGGCATGTTCCTCAGTGAAGACTCTAAGGGCACTGATTATAGCCTCTATAATTCAAAGCTCGTGTACCTAGCAGAGTTGTCCTATACCAACCCAAACAACTCTTTCTTTGCTGCTTTGAATTATCAAGGTCAGATGGTGCTCAACTACGATCCGAGGCTACTACCTATTCCTGAGCAATACCTTGAAGCAGATTTGCTTGCCTCTTTTAACGGCAAGCCCTACCAAAACAACTTCACCCTTGCCATGGAGTACCCCTTCATGAGGGAGAAGATGAAGGTTCGTGTAGCGGGAACGTATCAAATGGAGAGCTTGGGATATATGGTGTTGGGTTCGTTGACATATGATTTGGATGACGCCGTTGAGGTGTTCGCGAAGGCGACGGTGTATGGGACCTTCGATGAGAGTCGAATGGGCCTGTACAACACATGGAAAGAGAACAGCCAGATCCAGGTGGGCGTGAGAGCTTGGTTCTAAGTGTTTTGTTGTGATAGGATGGCCGTGGAGGAGTCCATGGCCATCCTATCCGATATTTTGCTCTTCATAACCACCGCCCTGGTGCTCTCGATTACCATCTTGGGCATCGTGCTACGTGTTCGGGTAGCGGATAGTTTTACCAGTTCCTTCTTGATGGTCTTTGCCCCGCTGAGCCTTCAGATGTGTCTGACACTGCTCTCAACCTATCTGGGGCGGAGCCTGAATGCCGACCAACTTGCCTCGCTCGCCTATCAGATTTACATCTTGGGAGTGACCATTGTATCGGTGCTCCTCACCACCACCATCCTGTTGACGATGAGCCACTACCTCATCAAGTTGCTCCCTGCAACCGACAAGCAGAAGCAGCTCGGCACCCGGCTCCTCTCCCTCTTCATCCTCCTCTTCTTCTTCATCAGCCTCTGGGTGATCATAGCAAAGAGCAAGGGGGACTGGCAGGCAGCCCTCGATGACACCATGCACTACCACTTCTTCGCAGGTTCGATGTTCCTGGTCATCCATGGTATCATCGCCCTCATATACGTCAAGAAGGCCTCGACCTATGATGAGGAGCGGCAGCTCAAGGGTATTATCGCCACCTTCTTGCCGCTGTTAATCCTCTTCCCGCTCGACCTGCTCTTCTTCAAGGAGAGCTCCTTCAAGCTCGTCTACCTCTCGTTTGCCATCCTCTCTGCGTACCTCTACTACTTCATCTCACGCCGCTACATCCTCACCTACGAACAGGCAGAGGTGACCAACGGCCAGGTCTTCAAGAAGTACGGCATCTCGGAGCGGGAGGGGGAGATCATAGCTCTTCTCATCGAGGGCCTGAGCAACCAGCAGATCGCCAAGCAGCTCTACATCTCCCCCAATACCGTGAAGACCCACATCAAGAACATCTACGCCAAGGTAGGGGTCAACAACCGCCTGCAGCTCTTCAGCCTTCTCAAGTAGCCTGTTCCTTGCACCGGTCGCACACGCCGGTGAGAAAGAAGGTGTGGTCAGTAATCGTAAAACCATACTGCCGCTCCCACCGCTTCAGCTCCTCGTCCAGGAGGCATGCGCCGATGTCGGTGAACCGGTGGCAGACCGTACAATGGAACCAGTGGGTGTGCTTCGACGCCTCGGTGACAGCGCTATAGTAACGCTCGGTACCATGGTCGGTGCAGTGCAGCACAAAGCTGTCCAGATAGCCGCTCTGCTCAAGGTAGTGGAGGCTTCGGTAGACCGTGGCCTGGTTGCACCCTACCTCAGGGTGCTGCAGCAAGGCCGACACCGAGAGCGGCTCACTCGCCTGCTCCAGGATCTGGAGCAGACCCCTTCGTATCTTGGTCATGACCGCCTCCTCCGCTTCTTCAGCGCATTGAAGAGGAGCATGCCCAGGTAGAAGAGCCCTGCTATGACCACCACCATCGCTCCGACCGGGGCGTCAAATGCCCAGCCGGCGGCAAGGCCTGCCGTCGAGAAGATGAAGGAGTAGATCGTAGAGGAGACCATCATCATTGCCAGGTTCTTTGCAGAGAAGCCCGCCGTCCCTGCCGGGAGCGTCAACATGGCGATGACCATCACGATTCCGACGAAGGTCTGCAGCAACACCACCGCGATGGCGGTCACCGCCAGGATGACCAGAAAGACCGCCTGGGTGGGGATGCCCCGTACCTGGGCAAACTCCTCATCAAAGGCAGTGGCTTCCAGCTGGGCGTAGAAGCGGGAGATGAGGATGATGACCACGATGTCGAGGGCCAACAACAGCCAGAGGTCCTGGGCCGAGATGAGGAGGATGTTGCCAAAGAGGTAGCTTGACGGGTCGCTGTAGCCCGGCGTCTTTGCCATGAAGAGCACCCCGATGGACATCCCGATCGCCCAGATCGCCTGGATGACCGTATCCTCACGTTGCTTGGACTTGAGCGATGCCGTACCGATGAGGAGGGCCGAGAGGAGGGCGAAGATGATCGCACCGACCATCGGGGAGAGGTGGGGAACCTTCCCCGTGGCCGAGAGGTAGAGGGCGATCCCGATACCGCCGAGTACGGCGTGGCTGATAGCCCCCGCGAGGCTGGCGATCCGCTTCACCGTCACCACCGAACCGAGGAGGCCAAAGAGGATCGAGGAGAGGGCACCGGCGAAGAAGGCATTGCGGACAAAGGGGAAGTCCGGAGAGAAGAGCGCACTGAAGAAGGAGGCGATGTTACCCATTTCGAACCTCCTGCCAGCACTGGTCGGCCGGGATGGCCGTATCATGGAGAACCCGCTTGGTGGTGTCATCGACATCCTCAAGCGGATGCTGGACAACCGTTCGTGAACCGGTAGTCTCGCTCAGGGCATCGATACAGAAGACACGGTCGACAAGGGCAGAGACCTGGCTCATGTCGTGGGTGACGATGAGGATTGTCGTCTCCCCCTTGAGGGCGCTGAGCGTATGGTAGAGGCGTCGCTCGCTCTCACGGTCCATGTTCGCCGTCGGCTCATCAAGGACCAGCATGGCAGGCTCCCCTACCAAGGCGCGGGCCACCAGTACCCTGCGCCGCTGGCCACCGCTGAGCTCGCTATAGGGGCGGTTGACGAGGGTTTCCATCTCCACTTGGGTGAGGGCCTTCATGACCGCTTCACCATGGCTTGTACGGTATCGCTTTCTGCTCTCCACCATCCCCATACGCACCACCTCGCCCACCGATATGGGGAATGAGGGGTCGTAGGAGACGTGCTGGGGCACGTAGCCGATGAGGGAGCGACTGCGCTTGGGCGAGTGTCCAAGCAGTTCGATGGTCCCGCTCGTTGGCTCTTCAAGGCCGAGGATCAGCTTGAGGAGTGTCGTCTTGCCCGAGCCATTGGGCCCGACGAGGGCGATGAACTCACCACTATGGAAGTGGAAGGTGACATCGCTGAGCACGTCGAGGTGGGCATAGGAGAAGGAGACACCGGAAAACTTGAGGGCGATGGGTTTGTCTTTCATAGCCGCTCCTTGAGGGCTGCGCCCATAACCCGGATATTGGCGAGCCAATCGTAGGCGAGGGGGTCGAGGGCAACCACCGTAGCCCCGACCGCCTGGGCCACACGCTGGGCACTGGCTGCGGGGAATTGCTTCTGGACGAAGATCGCCTTGGCCCCCTGCCCCTTGGCACGGGTGATGAGGCGTTCGAGATCCTTTGCCGTCGGCTCCTTGCCCCCGGTCTCGACCGCCTCCTGCTTGATGGAGAAGGAGTCAAGGAAGTAGCCGAAGGATGTGTTAGGTTCTGTGAATGACTCAGTGAATCAGGTAAAGAATTCTCAGGCGCCGGACTGGCTTGTGGTAATCACAGGTCCTACCGCAGTAGGGAAAACAGATATCTCTATCAAGGTTGCAGAGGAGCTTTGCGGTGAGATAGTGTCATGTGATTCCATGCAAGTATATAAGTATATGGATATTGGGACTGCGAAGCCAAGCCTCAGTGAGCGGGAGACTGTACCTCATCATCTCATAGACGTTGTAACTCCGGATGAAGATTTTAATGTTGCCATATTTCAAGAATTGGCTGAAGCTGCGATTTCAGACATAACCTCGCGACACCGCATCCCTATTCTGGTGGGCGGGACGGGTCTTTATATCAAGGCAATAGTTGACGGGTTTCTGTTTCCCTGGGAAGGCGCATCACCCGAGGTAAGAGAATCTTTGGAAGAGGAAGCTAAGGAAAAGGGGCCGGACGCACTTCATGCCAGGCTTGAAGAGGTGGATCCTCAAGCTGCCCGAAAGATTCATCCCAATGACAAAAGACGAGTCATCAGAGCGCTCGAGGTGTATGTCACTACAGGTCGCCCTATCTCAGACATGTGGCGGGAGGGGCGACGAAGGAAGAGAGCACGTTTTGACAGGCTGGTAATGATCGGCTTGGTCCGTGAAAGAGCATCGTTGTACGAGAGGATAGAGCATAGGTGCGACAAAATGATTAAAATGGGGCTGGTAGAAGAGACAAGGCAACTTCTGGAGCATGGCTACAGTAGAACATTGACTTCCGGGCAAGCCCTGGGATACAAGGAGACTGTCCGGTACCTCAAAGGTGAATGCTCGCTTGAGGAGGCGGTGGAACTTATCAAGAGGGATACAAGGAGGTACGCAAAACGACAGCTTATTTGGTTCAGAGCTGATCCACGTGTGGAGTGGTTAGATGTAGGAGCTTTGGAATCGAAAGAAGAAGCTGCAAGATGCGTGTTGGCTCTGATAAAAGGCAAAATGGCCGCAATGTAGAAAGTAATGGGAGTGAATAAGATGACTCAAAATCTTCAGGACAGATTCCTCGAGCTTCTTTGTTCCCAGAATATTGCAGTTACAGTCTACCTACTCAACGGTTACCAGATAAAAGGAGTAATTACGGGGTTTGACAACTTCACTATAGTTGTCAGCGACGGTACTCGGCAAGACCTCATCTACAAGCATGCAATATCCACGATAACTCCTTCACGCTCAGTGAATTTCATTCCCACAAGAGATAAGAGCGAGAATGCCGAATCCGGATAATTCCCTTCCCTGACAGAGCTATTTCAACAGCAAATTGGTAGGCGCATTCCGGAGGGAAATGAGCGCAAAATTGCTATGGGGATAGGATCTCCCATAGGAGGCAACAATACCCATGGAAATCCCGGAGAGATACCTCGAGTCAGACTTAGCCAGTCGTGATTCTTGAGGCAAGCTTTAGGGGGATGACAAAACGTGGCTTTGGGTATTTTGTCGAAAGTATTAAAGCGCTTGCTGTCGAGGCAAAGGAAGGATAGTCGAGCTCCGGGAGCCTGCCCAAGTTCACCCCAAACGCTTCTCAGCAGAAAGCTCCGAGAAAACGAAGCTTTCATTAGGGATGCCTTTGGTAACAGTTGTGACCTAATTATTCGCGAGGTGAGATTCGGGATAAGTCCGGGTATAGCTGTATTGGTAGTTCATATCGATGGAATGGTTGATACAGCTCTTGTCAGTGAGGCAATTATCAAGCCCATAGGGGTGACTTCTGAGCTCCTCGAACCGGAACGGTTGTCTTCAGCTCAAGTTCAAGATATGCTGAAAAACCGGCTAATCTTACTCTCAGACGTAAAGCAGGTTTCCGATATAGCCGATTTGTTTCACTCAATAGCCGGAGGCAAGTGCGGGATAATCTTGGACGGAAGCTCTGTGGCGTTCGTTTGTGATGTGCGCGGGTTTGAGAAACGCAGTGTTGAGGAGCCCATGAGCGAAGTGGTTATTCGTGGGCCAAGGGAAGGGTTTAGTGAGGTCTTACGGATCAATACGAGCTTGCTCAGAAGGCGGATCAAGGATCCGAGTTTTTGGATCGAGGAGTTCACTGTTGGAAGGGTCAGTCGTACTCAAGTGGCAATTGCTTACATCAAAGGTATAGCCAACGACAAAGTTGTCCAAGAGGCCAGGGATAGGATTACAAGGATTGACATAGACAGCATCCAGGAAAGTGGACAGCTGGAGGAATACCTTGAGGATGCACCTTTTTCGCCGTTTCCCACCATTCTTCGCACAGAACGGCCTGACAGAGTAACTGGCGCACTCTTTGAAGGAAGGATTGCAATACTTACAGACGGCACACCTTTTGTCCTTATTGCTCCGGTCACATTCTTGCTGTTTCTTACTTCGCCTGAGGATTATTACGAGCGTTTCTTTATCGCATCTGCGGTGAGACTTCTCAGGTATGCGTCATTTTTTATTGCACTCTTGCTTCCGGCATTGTACGTGGCAGTCACCACATTTCACCAGGAGATGCTTCCTACCCCCTTGGTTCTTGCCATAGCAGCTCAGCGCGAAGGTGTTCCTTTCCCTGCCATATTTGAAGCTCTTCTCATGGAACTGTCCTTCGAGATATTACGAGAAGCTGCGGTTAGATTGCCTAAGATCTACGGACCTGCCATTAGTATAGTAGGCGTTCTAATCCTGGGGGAAGCCGCGGTTCGTGCAGGTTTGGTCTCATCTGCAATGATAATAGTCGTTGCCTTAACTGCAATTGCATCATTTGTTACCCCTATCTTCAGCCTTTCCATTGCTGTAAGGTTGCTTCGTTTTCCCATAATTCTTCTTGCAGGCACACTTGGTTTGTTTGGAGTTGTATTTGGGTTTTCAGTCGTAGCAATTCATCTATCTTCGCTTCGCTCATTCGGTGTTCCGTTCTTAGAACCTATTGCGCCGGTTGTTGCATCTGATCTGAAAGATACCCTTATTAGACTTCCATGGTGGGCAATGGATACTCGTCCGGAGTTTACAGGAAAGAGTGACCTTAGGAGACAGTCCAGAGGCCTTATGCCAAGGGCACCGAAGCCTCAAGAAAACAAGATTTCCGGCAGCCCTGGGAAGAGGGGGTCAACATGACTGTTCTCGAGGGCGGGAAGATATCAGGCCGCCAGTTCATGGCTGTGTTAATAGTTCTAAGAATTGTGCCGGTCACCTTGGTATTCTCATTGATAAGCAACATAAACCATGTTCAGGACGTGTGGATTGCCGTTATTATCGGTGCTGTCATTACCATACCCTTTGCTGTTCTCGTAACCAAACTTAGTCTTAGATTCCCCGGGAAGACAATCATTGAATACAGCCAGATCCTCCTCGGACCGGTCGTCGGGAGACTTCTTGGTCTTGTCATCCTTTGGTGTTTCTTATGTACCTCCATA
>CALFMX010000019.1 GCA_937902565.1 uncultured Spirochaetales bacterium | reverse complement strand
TGGGGGAAGTGGAGCACCCGGCCAGCAGAGGAGCGGGGGGTATCAGGGAAGGCCTCCCTACCAGGGTGGTCGTCCTGCCCCGGGCGGACAGCGCCCCCCCTACGGCCAACAGCGACCAGGCGGTTACCAGGGTCGCCCCGGCGGTACCTCCAGGCCCGGTGGCAGTGGACAGACACCTGCCCAGGACCTTGCCCAGCAGCGTCCCGCCAAGAAGCCCTTCACCCGCAAGAGCAACCAGGCCTACAAGAAGCGCAATGCCGAAGAGGAGAAGGAATTCCAGATCCAGCGGCGCAAGGAGCAGGCTGCAGCCAAACTGGCATCAGTTCCCAAGTCCATCGACATGATGGAGGTCATTACGATCAGTGACCTGGCCAAGAAGATGAACCTCAAGGCCAGTGATATCATCGCCAAGCTCTTCAAGATGGGGATGATGGTCACTATCAACCAACAGATCGACTATGAGACCGCCGAGATCATCTGCGGTGAGTATAACTGTGAGGTGCGCCTCGTCTCCCTCTATGACGAGACCCTGATCAGCAGCGAGCCCGACAGCGACGAAGACCTGATCGACCGTGCACCGATCGTCACGGTCATGGGTCACGTCGACCATGGAAAGACGAAGCTCCTCGACGCCATCCGCCAGACCAAGGTGGTGGAGGGGGAGTATGGTGGGATCACCCAGCACATCGGTGCCTACAAGGTGAACCTGTTGGGCAAGGGGGACGTCGTCTTCCTCGATACCCCCGGCCACGCCGCCTTCTCCATGATGCGCGCCCGTGGTGCACAGGTGACGGACATCGTCATCCTTGTCGTGGCAGCCAACGATGGGGTCATGCCCCAGACCAAGGAGGCGATCGACCACGCAAAGGCCGCCGGAGTGCCGATCATCGTTGCCATCAACAAGATCGACCTGCCCGAGGCAAAGCCCGAACGGGTGATGCAGCAGCTCAGCGACCTCGGCCTCATGCCTGAGGCGTGGGGTGGCTCGACCCTCTACTGCCAGATTTCCGCCTTGAAGAAGATCGGGATCGATGAGCTCTTGGATGCAGTCCTGCTGCAGAGCGAGATGCTCGAGCTGAAGGCGAACGCCAATACCCGTGCCGAAGGCAAGGTCATCGAGAGCCGGATCGACCAGGGAAGGGGCATCGTTGCCTCGGTCCTCGTCGAGCGCGGTACCCTGCGCCAGGGCGACTACTACGTCGCCGGCATCTACCCGGGCCGTGTGCGCGCCATGTTCGACGACAAGGGTCGCAAGATCGAGGAGGCAGGCCCCTCCACACCGGTCGAGATCATCGGGCTCTCCGATATCCCCG
>CALFMX010000018.1 GCA_937902565.1 uncultured Spirochaetales bacterium | reverse complement strand
CCCACCACCCGCACTCCCCTCCCCTTGGTAAGATAGGAGAGGCAGTTCTTGCCAAGGGTTCCCCAGGCATCGACTCCGATGTAGAGGACCTCCTGGTTTGGTTTGCCGTCAGAGCCCTTGTAGTAGCGATTCACCGCGATGGTGAACTTGGCCAGCTCACTCTGCTGCTCCCCGACAACCGCCAGCTCCGGATCCTTTACCAAATTACCCTCAAGCAGCACTGAATTCAGATTGTTCATGCCTACCTCCGACCATCCCCGGTTCAGATCCCCGCAAGGCTCAGGCCCTAGGTCCGGGGTACATTCCAATGGGATGCTCACCCTCTAAGGGGGGAGAGGGAGGGTCTTGCTTCATGAAGGCAAAGAGTACTTGGAATCTGGACCATCGCCCTTGGCTCCCCAGTTGGACTTCAAACCATCGACATGTTCAAACAAGTCCGGCTTTATCGGTCCCCACATCGGGTCAAGGATAAAATCAATGCCTTCTCTTCTTGCAAGTTTCGCTGCTGGCACAAAATCACTATCTCCTGAAATCAATATGATCTGATTCACTTGTTGCTTGAATGAGAGAGACGCGATGTCGAGGCCAATCTTCATATCAACCCCTTTTTGCTCCAATCCAATGGCAAAGTCTTGTTCAGTTAGATCTATGATGCTTTTTGAACCGTTCATTACACGTTTGGTTATTTCATACTTAATCGAGTAGTTTGCAGTATTCTCAGATATCCTTCCCATTCGTAGGGCAAGCTTCCGTTGTTTCTTCAACTCTTCAAAAAATTGAGTAGCCCATTGGTACATTGGTGTCTTTCCCAAATCAATTGTTCGCCCAAGAAGAGGATGAAATACCTTTCTTGAAATAGGTGGACAGTCATAATAGAAAACTCTATACAATTGGCGAGGAATCTCACCATCCTTCATCTTCAAATGTTCGTAACAATATGCTCGTAACTCCTTGGCTCTCATTTCTGGTGATTTTTCTCCCCAGAGGATTACAGCACGCTTGCGATAAAACCCACCATCAATCAATATTGCCGTTTTTGTCATCTTCAATCCTGCATAAAAAAAGGTTCCCAGGCTCGGATTATCCCTATGTCGGGAATCGTACTGCTGGGAACGGTTCAACTACCTTACACCCTGAATCTACTCCCTCTGATACGAGAAGTCAACACAACCGTTTCCAGAAACCCATTCATCACTACAACAGGTGTATACAACCAATTCACTCTACTGCTCCCCGACAACCGCCAGCTCCGGATCCTTTACCAGATTACCCTCAATGACAACTTGCCCATGATACAAGATTACCCTTTGCAAGTGTTTGTTTTGTAAACACTTAATTTTCTGAAATTTTACCAGTTTTTCAGCTTTTTTTGATATTTTAGACTACTCAATTTCGTCAATTTTTACCAAAGATACGCACACTCGTATTTTCAACATTACCGTTGATTAATATGCCATTTAGTTTTGGGGTTTGGTGGTTTTCTTCGTCCTGGTCACAGCCTTCTTGGAGCTGTAATGGGTACTCTTTCGGACCTTATTGCCATGCTCATCAAGCTCGATGTTGGAGCGCTTCGCCTTCAGTTTCTGCACGCGTTTGAACTGTCGTTCATGGATGATGGGGATGTGATGGTTGCGTGACCGATGGACCTCGAACGGGTCACGAACCGTTCTCTTGGTGGAAGGGAAATCTGCAGACTCTGTTTCTCCATAGACGGAGGTGCCGGTATACTTCTCGTTGGTGAGAATATTTTCGATCGTCTTAACCGGCCATTTGCTCTTGCCCGTTGGTGAGGGAACCTTTAGGGATTCCAGCTCCTTCTTGATCTTTACGATGCTCCAGCCTTGCTCATACCAATCAAAGATCTTCAGGACTATTCTGGCCTCAGCGATGTTGAGGATGAGGCCTTCCTCCTCATTACGATCATATCCATAGCACCTTCTGGAGAATGCCGGGGAGTCAGGATCCATGGTACTTCTTCTCAGGCCCCACTTGATGTTCTCGCTCTTGTTCTCACTCTCGGCCTGGGCTATGCCCGCATGGAGTGTAAGCAGCAACTCCCCTGCCTGGCTGAGGAGGTGTATCTGCTCATTGTAGAAAAAGACATCCACCTTCAGTTCCTTGAGCCGCCTGAGCGTCACCAGAAAATCCACACAGTTGCGTCCGAACCGGCTGATGGACTTGGTATAGATCATGTCAATCTTACCCGCCTCACAGTCGACCAGGAGGCAATGACAGGGTGCTGCTGATGCATTCCAAGAACAACGGGGCAATCGACGGCTACATCAGGTACTGCGGCTACTTCTGCCTCATCAGCTCCGAGAAAATGACTGCAAGGGGGGCCCTTCTCCTTTACAAGTCAAGGGATTACTCGGAGAAGCTGTTCAGCGCCGACAAGACGTTCACGGGAAGCTGGGCCGAGAGGATCCAGAGCGTGGAGGCGCTGAGGTCGAAGATCTTCATCGAGTTCCTCGCCCTGATCCTGCGGAGCCGCCTGCACCATGCCATCAACGGGCACATCGTGGCGACGGGAAGAAGGCCCAACTACATGAACATTGTCTCGGTATTGGGCGAGCTGGAGAAGATAGAGCTGATACGGATCGGCGACGGCGTCTACCGCCTCGACCATGCAATCACGGCAAGGCAGAAGAACATCCTGTCGGTCTTCGGCCTCGGCGCCGACGACATGAAGGACCGATGCAGGGCCTTGTCCCAGACCCTGGCAAGCTCTCATCACTTCCACCCTATGTTCATAAGTTCCCCACCACTTATTTCAGCTCTGCGCCTAAATCTTAGTGT
>CALFMX010000017.1 GCA_937902565.1 uncultured Spirochaetales bacterium | reverse complement strand
TCTCCCCACAACTTTGGTATCCCACAGCACAGAGAAAGGCTCTTTATAGTTGGTGCACTGGGTGATAATGCTCTTGAACATTTTAGCTTTGATGAAATTGACAACTATCGAAGACCAGTTGTTGATTTAAAAGATTTTTTAGATACTAATCCGCGATCTTGTAAATATTTGCCAAAAGCTAATCAGGATTGCTTAAAACTATGGCAAGAATTTATTAATGCTATTCCGAAAGAGGTTAATTTACCCGGATTCCCTATATGGGGAATGGAATTTGGTGCGACCTACCCTTATGAAGATAAATACCCTCACATACTAACATCAGAAGAACTGGAAAAATATAAAGGTAATTTCGGGAAATCATTAAAAGGAATGACTAAAGAGAAGCAACTAGAAAATCTTCCCAGTTATGCCAGAGTAAAGGATGAATTTCCTGAATGGAAAAAACGCTATATCAAATTAAATCGTCAATTTTATAAAGATAATAAAAAATACATTAGAGATATAGTTAAAGAATTAGCAAAACTTCCCTCGCAAAGTTGGCAGAAATTGGAATGGAATGTTGGAAATGGCGAGCGAATAATAAATAACTATATATTACAATTCAGAGCGTCAGGAATCAGGATCAAAAAAGTAGATTTTTTTCCTTCTCTTGTTTGCGCCAATACTCAAATACCTATTATTGGATGGCAAAATCGATACATCAGTCGTAATGAAGGTTTAAAACTGCAATCGTTGGAAAACATACAATTACCAGAAAATGATAATGCCGCATTTAAAGCTTTGGGAAATGCAGTGAATGCAGATATTATTAAACATATAGCAAGATATCTTTTAGTTGAGAATGATATTATTGCCAATAGTCATCGGGGTTCTTCTGATAGCATTGATTCTGGTGTTGGTTCAGCAGCAAAGAACAAGGATAATTGTTGTTCTCTTGGCTTTGCTGACAGTGTCATCTGTCATCAATGCAGCAATGACAATTATCCAGATATCAAATGAATATAAGATATATGCAAGCAACGTTGAAGATACTCGAATCGCTGGAACTGCGAATTATGAGATTACCCCATTGTTGCCGCTTAGCAGAGTTAATGAGAATGTCGTAGTATTGCTTCTTGACCGTGCTATTAGTGCATATTTTCCTATGATTCTGGACCAATTCCCTGATCTGATAGACGTATATTCAGGATTCGATTACTATCCCAATACGTTATCGTTTGGATGGAATACTCTTTCCGGATCTCCTCCACTCATGGGTGGATATGAATATACTCCCGATGCTTTTAATGAAAGGAAAAATGAAAAATTAGTTGACAAGCACAATGAAGCAACTCTTGTCTTGCCGCTTGCCTTTCAAGATATTGGATTGAGGGCATCAGTGTTCAATCCTCCATTGGCAAATTATAAATGGTCAAACGATTTTTCAGCGTTCGAGCCCTATCCTGATATTAACGTATATGCCACGAAGGGGGCCTTTACCAAAAAATACGAAGTTGAGAATTTAGATACGTCAGGAATCAAGGCGAATTTTGGCAATCTGCTTATTGAGAAACGTATTCCAATGTATGTTCTATTTAAATCGTTGCCTCCATTGGTTAGACCATTATTGTATGATAAAGGGACCTACTACCTCATGTATTCTGATAATACTCTGATGAATCAGGATTTGTTGGAGTTCTTGGATGATTATTCTGAGCTGTACTATCTCCCGGAACTTACTCAAATTGATGATGGGCCAGGATCATATGTGTTTTTTGCCAATGAAACGCCTCACAGGCCTTTGTATCTACAGGCTCCAAATTATATTCCGATTCCTGACCCAACGGATATAACAAACCCACTTCAGCACGATCGACTGTCGAAAACCTTAGAGCAAATTCACTATCATGCGAATGCAGCGACTATACTCCAGGTAGGCAAATGGTTGCAGTATTTAAAGGATGAAGATGTATATGACAACACACGTATTATTATGGTTGCTGATCATGGATATTTCTTGATGGTAGAAGATTTCAAGAATTTCCCTGAAAAGGGAGTAAACTATGCAAAATATAATCCATTATTGGCTGTCAAGGACTTTGACGCACGAGGCACAATCAAAACCTTGGATACGTTCATGACCAATGCCGATGTTCCTTTGATTGCATTGCAAGGCTTCGTTGATAAACCCATAAACCCTTTGACAAATAAACTCATGCATGAATATGTCGATAAAGAACAGGTGAATGTGTATAATATCTCAAATCATGGAC
The DNA here is from genome assembly GCA_937902565.1 of uncultured Spirochaetales bacterium. Lineage (GTDB taxonomy): Bacteria > Spirochaetota > Spirochaetia > Sphaerochaetales > Sphaerochaetaceae > Sphaerochaeta. The sequence goes on along the minus strand of CALFMX010000017.1, from coordinate 21,434 downwards.
AGGATAATCAGGGATATCAGTACCAATTCAAGTCCGATCATAATTTTATCGTGACCGAAAATATTTTCCTTGAGGAAAATTGGAGAGAAAACAAGAATTTTTGATATTTGGCTACTCATCGGATTTTTATCTATTGAGCAAAGGAATGTCGGTGTATAAAGGAAGAAAGCCATATGTTGTTTTATATAGACCCCGGTACCGGAAGCATGCTCTTCTCGATTGTCATCGGTTTGGTGACAGCGCTCTACTTTCTGGGGAAGGCAGCGATTATCAAGCTGAAGTTTGTCTTCTCCGGAGGGAAGGCCACCCACTCAAAGAACCACTATCCCCTGGTCATCTACTCCGAGGGTACGCGGTATTGGAACGTCTTCAAGCCTGTATTGGAAGCCCTTGAGAAGAGGAACTTTGATACCATCTTCTATACCTCAAGTGAAGATGATCCATTCTTCTCTTCTGAGTGGAAACACATTACTGGAGAGTTCATAGGGGAGGGTAACAAGGCATTCACCCGGCTGAACTTCCTTGAGGCCGATGTCTGTCTCATGACCACCCCCGGCCTCGATGTCTACCAGCTGAAGAGGTCGAAGGGAGTGGCCCACTATGCTCACATCCTCCACGCCGTGGATGATGCCACCGGTTATCGTCTCTTCGGCCTCGATTACTATGACTCGGTGTTGCTATCCGGGGAGTACCAGAAGGCACATATCAGGGTGCTCGAAGAGCAGAGGAAGATCAAAGAGAAGGAGTTGGTGGTTGTCGGTTGTCCCTATCTTGATGTGCTCCAAGAGAAGATTGCTGATCTCCCAAAGAAAAGTGAGGTTGACTTTACTGTCTTGGTAGCCCCCTCCTGGGGCCCGAGTGGTATCCTCAGCCGCTATGGTACCGCACTGTTGGATGCCCTGGTACAGACCGGATTCCATATCATTGTCAGACCCCACCCCCAGTCCAAGCAATCAGAGAAGGATGTCCTCGATCGCTTGGAGGCTACATATCGAGATACCCCAAATCTTGAATGGGATTACAGTGCAGAGAACCTCACCTCGCTCTCACGCTCCGATATTATGATCAGTGACTTCAGCGGTGTCATCTTTGACTATACCTTCCTCTTCGACCGCCCCTTCCTCTACGTCAATAGTGAGTTCGATGCTAGTCCCTATGACTCCTATGACATCGAGGAGGAGCCGTGGAAGTTCAGGGTACTGCCAGAGATTGGGATTGAACTGAAACAGGAAGACTTTGCTGGAATTCGGGAGGTTCTCCTTTCAGCGACAAATAGTAGTATACTCCAGGAGAAGAGGAAGATTGCCCGTGATACCGCCTGGCACCATAGAGAGGAGAGTGGGGAGCGTGTGGCAGACTTCCTTTGTAAAACTGTAGAAACGATGAGAGAGGGGAGGGCGTGATGCAAGCGATTATCTTGGCCGCAGGAATGGGAAAGCGACTGAAGGAGCTCACCAAGGATAACACCAAGTGTATGGTGAAGGTAAATGGCGAAACCTTGGTCGAGCGGGCTCTTGGCCAGCTCGATGGCTTGGGTCTCAGGCAGATTGTCCTTGTTGTTGGATATGAAGGCAAGAAACTGATTTCGTATGTCGACACGCTGAAGTGTAAGACCCCCATTGTCTATGTGGACAACCCAATCTACGACAAGACCAACAACATCTATTCGCTCTACCTGGCCAAAAATTACCTCTTAGAGGATGATACGCTACTGTTGGAATCGGACTTGATCATCGAGGATGGCATCCTCGAACGGATGGTCGCGAGCAAAGCGCCCAACCTTGTCCTTGCCGCCAAGTATGAGAGCTGGATGGATGGGACGGTGGTGACCATCGATGAGAATGGGGATATCACCGGATTCCTGGATAAGAAGCAATTCAAGTTCTGCAATACCGATACCTACTACAAGACGGTCAACATCTACAAGTTCAGCAAGACCTTCTCCCAGACCCACTATGTCCCCTTCCTTGAAGCGTACAGCAAGGCGCTCGGCAACAACGAGTATTATGAACAGGTACTGAAGGTCATCGCCCTTCTGGATAACCCTGGCCTGAAGGCGATGGTATTGGAGAGTGAGAAGTGGTACGAGATCGATGATGTCCAGGACTTGGATATCGCCGAGACCCTCTTCGAGCCGGATGCCGCCAAGCGCTTTGACCGCTTCAATAGCCGCTATGGCGGGTATTGGCGCTATCCCGGGATGCTGGACTACTGCTATCTGGTAAACCCATATTATCCGACACAGAAGATGGTGGAGGAGATGCAGGCAAGCTTTGATGTCTTGCTGCGCCAGTACCCATCGGGACAGCGGGTGAACAACCTGCTGGTTGCCAACTACTACGGTCTCAAGCGAGAGCAGGTGATGGTTGGCAACGGAGCTGCGGAGATCATCAAGGCGCTGGTCGAGAACACCACCGGATCCATCGGTATGGTGAGCCCATCCTTTGATGAGTACCGCAACAGGGCACACTCAGAGCAGCTGAAAATCTTCACTCCCAAGAACACGGACTTCTCCTATACCGCCGATGATCTCATCACCTTCTTTGGTGGAGAGCAGCTCTCGATGTTGTTGTTGATCAACCCTGACAACCCCTCGGGGAACTTTATTCCCATCGTTGATGTGCTGCGCTTGGCCCAGTGGTGCAAGGAGCGTGAGATCATCTTTGTCCTTGATGAATCCTTTGTGGACTTTGCCGATACCGCAGAGCCATCATCACTGCTCGACCAAGAGGTATTGAAGCGTCACGACAACCTTGTGGTCATCAAGTCCATCTCGAAGTCATTTGGAGTACCTGGTCTCCGTCTCGGGGTATTGGCCTCTACCAATGCCGACGTACTCTCCATGATAGGCAAGGAGCTTGCCATCTGGAACATCAACTCATTTGGGGAGTTCTTCATGCAGATCTGGGGTAAGTATCGCAGTAGCTATACCCATGCGTTGACTTCTCTCAAGGAGGCTCGAAAGAACCTCGTAGTCTCCTTGCAAGAGCTTGGATGGATGCATGTCATGCCCTCTGAGGCAAACTACCTCATGTGTGAACTCAAGGATGGGATGAGTGCCAATGATTTGGCTGTCCGCCTTCTGGAGGATCACAATATCCTCATCAAGGACCTGTCAACGAAGCGGGGCATAGCTCCGAGGCAGTGCATCAGGCTGGCTGTCCGGGATGAGGAGGACAACAAGAGGTTGATCAAGGCGCTGAAGGAGTACGGCAATTAAGCTGAGAGCAACAGCGGCTATAGATGAAGGGGAACCAAAAACGGTTCCCCTTCGTCGTTATTGGACCTGTTTGTTCTAGATCAACTCCAGCTCCGCCTCAAACCCCTTGTCCAAAGGATAGATCGGCCTCGGGAGGTTCTGGTAGGGGAGGCGCTCAAAGAGCTCATCGGTCGAGCCGGTGGTCAGTGCCATCATCGAGCGCTTGGCTATTGCACGGATCTCCGGCTCAAGGTAGCCGAGCTTGACCACGATGACCTTCCGCTCTTCCGGCTCCACGCCAAGGATCCTCATCATCTCCGGGTCATAGCAGCCCACATGCTTGCTTGCTACCACCACATCAACGCCATTGATCTGAAGGAGTGCCAGGTCGGCGTTGTTGGCCCCTGCCCAGGCTCTCTCAATCGCCTTGACCGTTACTGTTGCTTCTACAGGCCTGCTCTTCTTCGTATCGAACTTCGAGCCCACGCTTGTTTTGTAGCTGGAACCAACACCCTTCTCGATGGCCTCTCTGACTACAGCCGGGTCATAGAAGCCCTGGTAGACGAGCGGGGGATCGAGAGTGGAGAGTTCACTGTCTTCGAGAATCAGGTGCAGGAAGTTGGTCACATCCCCACTGCCCCCGGCAGTCGGGTTGTCCCCGCTGTCGCTGATGACCACCGGGTATATGCCGTTTGCCAATGACTCTTTTGTTGCTTCTAATGCATCCTCCGGCATTCGTGTCTCATTGTAGAAGGTGAACTCCTCCCGTTTATCCCAGAAGATGTGGGCCAGTTCCTTGGCCAGGGAGTCGGCAAGTTGCTGGTCATCTTCGGTGACCACCACCGCATGGACCGCATTCTCCGTCCCGTCTGCCCAGGGGAAGCCCAGAAGGTAGGAGGCGGAGAGTACCTTCGGCAGCTGCTCTCTCTTCCTCAGCTCCTTGATAAGGCTCACCATCGGCTCGACACTCGTCTCACTCTGCTCTCCGGCGATCAGCATCGGGATGCGTGATGCTGCCATCGTCGGCTTTTTTCTGCTCTCCAGGGTACGGATTACCGTCAGGGCATTGTGGATGCCCGTCTCATAGGTATCGGTGTGCGGCGCGCACTTGTAGCCCACCAGGGCATCCACCGAGTTCTTGAACCGCCTGGTGAGTGTTGCATGCATATCGAGGGAGGAGAAGATCAGGGTATCGGGGTGGAGGGCCCTGATATCGGCAAGCAGGTCTTGCTCCGCTTCTCCTATTCTGTCCACTCTCATGCTCCCATGGAGCGAGAGACAGATCGCATCGAGGGGGCCTGCCTGTTGGAGGGTCTGCAGTAATTCCGCCTTGAGCTCCTGGTAGTAGTCGTGGTCCCATACCCCGTTGGGTACCGCCCGGGCGATGAGGGAGGGGATCACCTCATAGCCTGCGGCAATGAGGGTGTTGATCGCCCCGCTTGCCGCACTGCGTGTCGTCTTGAACAGCTCCTCCCCCCGGGTCACCCAGATCTCTTCTCGTGAGGTGATGATCGGGTTGAAGGTGTCGCTCTCGTGGTGCAGGCCACCGACAAAGATCCGTCCTTTCTTCATTTTGCGGCCCCCTTCATCGAGACGATGGTGGAGACACGCTCTGGGTCGGTATGGAAGATGTCGAACTCCGGCTGCCTCAAAAGCCCGCCCATATAGATGTGCCCTGGCCTGTACTGCATCCTGGACTCGGTCGGGGCAGGCACGAAGACGTGGTACTCCTTCGCCCCGACCTGCTCCTGCAGATGGGCAAAGTTGCGCTCGGTGATTCCGGCCCCCGGCATCACGATGATGCGGTCCCCTGCCTGTTGTACCAGCTTCTTTAGTAGTGGGGCCCCTTCCATCCCGGAGGCCTCCTGACCGCTGGTCAGCACTCGCTCGACACCGAGGCGTATGAGGGTCTCAAGCGCCTCCTCGGCATTCGGGGTCATGTCAAAGGCGCGGTGGAAGGTCACCGGCAGGGGGCGGGCAAGGCTGATGAGTTCTTTGCTACGCTCTGTGTCGATGGTGCCATCGGGGTTGAGGATACCGAAGACGATGCCGTCGGCCCCTGCCTCCTTGAAGAGTTTCACGTCCTCCTTCATCGCTTCGAACTCGAGCTCCGAGTAGCAGAAGTCACCGCCTCGGGGGCGTATCATCACCATCATGGCGATGGTGGCATGCCTCCTAGCGGTCTTGAAGGCTCCCAGGGAGGGGGTGGTGCCCCCCTCGAAGAGGTCGGCGCAGAACTCGACGCGGTCAGCGCCACCCCTCTGGGCGGCAACCACGCTTTCGACGGACTCAAGACAGATTTCAATCTTCATTGTATTTCACTCCTTAGTCGTGTAAGAAACCCACAGGCTGTGCCTGTGGTGCGGCAACTGGTTTTACCCGGAAATATTTGGTGAAGTAAACCTCCCGTGCTAAAGTGATGGAAGCGCTCCGAAACGCGTCCATACCCAGAAGCACAGGAGGAATAATGATCGAGGAAAGTTTAGCACACACCACCTGGGATTGCACATACCACATTGTGTGGATACCCAAGTACCGCCGCAAGCTATTGTACGGCGAGTGCCGTAAGGAAGTGATAGAGGTTGTGCGCCAGTTGTTGGCGAACAAGAAGATACAGATAGTGGAGGGAGCGGTATGCTCCGACCACGTACACCTGAGCATCCGGATACCGCCAAAATATTCGGTGGCCCAGATCATGGGGTACCTGAAGGGAGGGAGTGCATTGATGCTGTTTGACCGGCACCAGGAATGGCGGCGCCGGACAGGGCGGGATCGGACGTTCTGGGCCAGGGGGTACTACGTGAGTACTGTGGGCTTGAACGAGGATGTGATAAAGAAGTACATCCGTAATCAAGAGGAATCCGACCGGCTAGGCGCCGACAATTGAAGGAGCTCCTTTAGGGGCTGCAGGTAACGGTGCATTTCGGAGCGCGACTTCAGTCGCAGCAAGCACCATGGCCCTTATAGGGCCAATTGAAGCCACCGGCTATGCCGGTGGTCATGACTATAGGATTAAACAAATTTGAGAAATCTTAAGGAGTGGTCTATGGACATAGTACAGGTAATTCAAAACTTACAAACAGAGCGTACGATCTTTTACAATGAAGCCGATCTGCAGTTTTCATTGGCCTTGGCAATTATGAAGCTCTATCCTGAAGCAAAAATCAGATTGGAAAGAGCTTTCGGTAATTCATATATTGATATCTTAGTAGAATTAGCGAATAAGAAGTACCCAATTGAGATTAAATATAAAACAAGGGAATTGAAGGTAACGGTTAACGGAGAGGATTTCAAAACACGCAACCAAGGTGCTCAAGATCTGGGTAAGTATAGTTTTATCCAAGACTTGGTGCGTTTGGAATCTCTTACTGATAAAGTTGGTAATTTATCAAAAGGTTATGCCATTTGGGTTACTAATGATGCCTCTTATTGGAATCCCCCCAAAAACCAAAATGTTGGCTATGCTGCATTTAGTGTTCACAATGGCGCATTAAAGACAGGGAGCATGAGCTGGGGCCCTAATATAAATATGGATAGCCTTAAGAACAAAGAAAAGACACTATGTTTAAAAAATGATTATACAATTAGCTGGGAAAATTATAGTACTGTGAGTTCGAGTCCAGGTGGGCAATTCAAGTATTCACTTAACTGTGTTTTCTATTAGCCAAGTATTCAATATTAAGAATTCAGCCCAAGAGAAGCGGATTGGCAGTTAGTAGAGGGTTCAGGTTTAGCTATGTACTCGTAGTGATTTTTACCCTCTTGTTCGTCCTTTATGGTACTATGACAGTTCAAGCACAGCTTTGAGGGAGGGATGCATGCAACTCACCATTGCGGGAACTGGCTATGTAGGATTGGTGGCAGGGGTCTGCTTTGCCAAGGTCGGCCATCATGTCACCTGTGTCGATATCGATGAGGGGAAGGTCGAGCGATTGAATCGGGGCGAGAGCCCGATCTGGGAGAAGGACCTCGAGGCGTACCTCAAGGATGGCCTTGAGAGCGGCAGGCTCACCTTCACCACCGACTATGCAAGCGCCTATAGAGCGCCCGATGTCATCTTCATCGGGGTGGGGACGCCAGAGCTGCCCGACGGGTCTGCCAACCTCGCCTACGTTGCATCGGTGGCTCGCCAGATCGCCGAGAACGTCGAACGCGACTGCCTGGTGGTGGTCAAGTCGACCGTCCCGGTCGGCACCAACGACAAGGTGGAGCAGTTCATCAAGGACTCGCTGGTCCATCCGGTGCGGGTCGAGGTGGCGTCCAACCCCGAGTTCCTTGCCCAGGGCAGTGCCATCCACGACATGATGCACGCCCCCCGGATTGTCATCGGGGTGGAGGACCGTCACAGTGAGGCGGTGCTGCGTGAGCTCTACAAACCCTTTGACCAGCCGATCGTCGTCTCCAGCCGCCGCAGCGCCGAGATGACCAAGTATGCGGCAAATGACTTCTTGGCCCTGAAGATCTCCTACATGAACGACCTGGCCAACCTTTGTGAGCTCGTTGGGGCCGACATCGAGGATGTCGCCCTCGGCATGAGCTATGATGAGCGCATCGGCAGCAAGTTCCTCCGTGCCGGCATCGGGTACGGGGGCAGCTGCTTCCCCAAGGACACGAAGGCGCTGCAGTACCTTGCCGCCCAGTACGGCTATAACCTGAGGACCGTCTCCGCCGCCGTCGATGTGAACAATGAGCAGCGCTTCCGCCTCTTCAAGAAGGCCTCAAGCCGGATGATCACCTTCAATGGTATCAGGGTCGCGGTCCTCGGCCTCGCCTTCAAGGCAGGCACCGATGACCTGAGGGAGTCCCCGGCCATCTACAATATCCCCCGTCTCCTCGAGCAGGGGGCCCTTATCACGGCCTTCGATCCGGTGGCGGAGGCGAACTGCAAGGCGCAGTACGGCTTCGACATGGCGTACGCCGAGAGCGTGGAGGAGGCGATCAGGGGGGCCCAGGTCTGCTTCATCTTCACCGATTGGCTCGAGATCAAGGCGCTTGATCCCAGTGTCTTCAAGACCTTGATGAGGACCCCGCTCATCTACGATGGGCGCAACCTCTTCGACCCCAGGCGGATGTTGGAAGCCGGGGTGGAGTACTACTCGATCGGGCGATGAAGAAGGGTCCCTCGCGGGACCCTCTCAATTCTGCTCTTGCCTACGTTCAGCGTAGTACAAACTCTACCATATGTTGTTTTGCCCCTGCGATGTTGCCGCTCTTCATCGCAAGCTTCACCTGGTTGAGGATCCGCTTTCCTTCATCCTCGCTGAGGGTGTTGCCCTCAAGGGTCTGGATCAGGCTGATCAATAAGTCCAGGACTCCGTACGCCTCGGCGATGTTGCCTCGCTGGAGGTTTTCGATCAAGGCGGAGTCAAGGATATCCAGCAAGAATGGGGTAGTCACAATACTCTGCCCACTCTCGGTGATCATGGCTTCATGTGGTCTATATCTCACCATGGCTCTCGTCCTCTCTGGGGATGGCATGCGTGCCGAATGCAGGCATGGTGCTCCCTACTCATAATATCGGCATTAGTGGGTGAATAAGCAAGAGGGGTGGGGCCCCCTTTCACGCAACTCGAAAGGCTCTTTGTTTATTGCCCATCCTCCGTCTCTCGTGGTAGGGTATCTTAATAAAGAGGCTATGGATGTACACACTAGATACCAGCACGCTGTTGATCGCTTTTGGACTGACACTGTTTGCCGGGCTCAGCACCGGCATCGGGTCAATGATGAGTTTCTTCTCCAAGGAGTTCAGTCCCAAGTTCCTTGCAGCCTCGCTTGGCTTCTCCGCCGGAGTGATGATCTACGTCTCGCTCGTCGAGATCTTCCCCGAGGCCCGCACTGCCCTTGAGGGGGCATTGGGGCCCAAGCGCGGGTATCTGATAACGACGGTCGCCTTCTTCGTCGGCATCGCCATCATCGCGCTCATCGACAAGCTCATCCCCGAGGCGGAGAACCCCCACGAGATCCACACCCCCCACGAGAGCGGGAGTGATGTGCACAACGAGAAGTTGATGCGCATGGGCTTCTTCAGTGCCCTGGCCATCGCGATCCACAACTTCCCCGAAGGCCTTGCCACCTTCATGGCGGCTGTCAGCGACCCGGCCCTCGGTGTCTCCATCGCCATCGCCATCGCACTGCATAACATCCCCGAGGGAGTGGCGGTCTCGGTGCCGATCTACTACGCGACCAAGAGCCGCAAGAAGGCCTTCCTCTACGGCACCCTCAGTGGCTTGGCCGAGCCGGCAGGAGCCATCGTCGGCTACTTCCTGCTCAGGAAATGGTTCAACGACGTGACCTTCGGCTTCGTCTTCGCCGCCATCGCCGGCATCATGGTCTACATCTCCCTCGATGAGCTCTTGCCCACCGCTGAGGAGTATGGTGAACACCACATCGCCATCGGCGGGGTGATGGCAGGGATGGTGGTGATGGCCATCTCCTTGGTGTTGCTCGCCTGAGCATGCCGAGCCGGCGTCTGCACCAAGAGGCCGTGATGGGTACATTGCCCTACGATGTGAAGCGATGACATCAGGAAACATGACCTGATAGAAAATCTGTTTGAAATGCCTACCAATATACTAGGCAAAACAGGGCTCTGACCGTACACTAATGGCATATTGTATGCCTCTTCGAGGCTCCACGCCTCAAGGGGGCACAAGAGGAGTCTGCCATGAAACAGAAGAGAGCCCTCATCATAGTCCTGTTGACTGTGGTCACCGTCCTTGGATTCGCTGCCCCCGTAGCCGAAGAGCGTCCGGCGATCCCCATCGCCTCGAAGGCTCTCGTAGTCGGGCCTGAGACACGCCTTATCAAGGATCCTCCACTTCTGCGATGGGGGAGGCAGATAGCCATCGCCAACGAGGCTGGCTACTCCATCGTCAGTTTCGATCTCTACAACCAGGCGATGGTGGCCGAGAGTGGGGCTGCAGCAAATGTGCTCAAAGAGAGCCTGGGTAATGGGGAGCGGCAGGTCATCGACCTCTATGCCCATCCCCATCTTTTGAGCGCCATCGCATCTCGTGATGGCCAGCCGTTCTTCTACACGGCGGTCGACAGCGAAGGCGATTACTACTATGGGGAGTGGGACCCTGCCTTCGATAGCTGGACCATAACACTCACCTTCTCCTCCTACCGCTCCGATTATCTCTCGCTTCGCTACCCGGCCGAGAGTGGCTCTCTCGCCCTCATCAACAGGAGTGGTTCAGATATTGTCTCCTTCTTCCTGGAGCCAAACCATTACAGCCTCTTCGATGGAAGTGAAGAGAACCTCATCGAAGGGGTGATCGTGGAGCCAGGCCAGGTCGCCCTCATCCCCTTCTCATCGTTCAGTGAGTCGGATGGGTGGTACATGGCCATCGACGGCGATGGCAATCGCTACCGGGGCACGTTCTCTTCTGATGAGAGCCCATGGGCCATCGTCGTCGGGGGCGAGAGCGACCGTCCCGCGGCAAGAGGATACTACTCCCTCGTTATAGAGAACCGGCTCGATGCAGCGATCTGGTACCTCTGGGCGATGGACAGCGATGAGTACCTGAACGACGAGTGGGGCGAGGAGCTGATGGGCTGGGATATCATTACGGGAGGGGGGAGCGCCGAGATCGACCTCTACGGCAACGAGGTGTGGGCCTCCCGCCTCGAGAGCGGATGGGAGGGGCGCCTCTACCTGGTCGCTGAGTCCAGCGATGGGGAGCGGTACGTCACCTACACCGAGGTCGACAGCAGCGAGCCCGATATGGTCGTCACCATCTTCGAGCAGCAAAAGATGGTCGAAAAGTCCCCTGATATCCTGGCCGAGCTGGTCCTCTACAATCGTACCGGCGGGGTGCTGTGGTACCTCTATACGGTGACCGGGCTCGATTTTGAGGCCATCGACTCAGGTGAGGACCTGCTCGGAGACTTGGTGTGGCAGCATGACCAGTTCCTCACCCTCTCACTTGATGAGGATGACCTTGATGCGAGTGGGATCGTGCGCCTCTATGCCGTCGACCCGGATGGGGAGGTGTACGCCCGTTCTTGGTCAGAGGGTGGGGAACGCATGATCATCTTCCGCCAAGGCGATCGGGTGGAGTAGGTCTGGTCGCTTGTCTCTCCCCCCGATACAGTATATAAAAAGGCATGGGTACAAGACGAGCTGCGTTGACGGTCATGATCAAGCCCGCTTCGGCAGCGTGCAACCTGGCCTGTGATTATTGCTTCTACCTCGATACCGCCTCCCACCGAGCTGAAGCCTCCTGGCCCGCGATGGCGGATGATGTTGCCGAGGCGATTATCAAGCGGAGCCTCGATGAAGCCGACTTCGTCCACTTCGTCTTCCAGGGGGGCGAGCCCTCGCTTGCAGGTCTCCCCTTCTTCGAGCGCTTTGTCGCACGGGCCACAGAGTACAAGGATGAAGGGCAGACGATTGCGTGGGCCTTCCAGACCAATGGCCTGCTCATCGACGAGGCGTGGAGCGCCTTCTTCATCAAGCACGACTTCTTGGTAGGCATCTCCTTTGACGGCACCCCTCGCCTCCACGACCTGCATCGTGTGCACCGAGGGGGTGAGGGCAGCGGTCGGTCGATTGCACGATCCATCCGGGTGGCCAAGGAGCAGGGGGTCGCCTTCAACGTCCTCTCGGTGGTCACCAACCAGATGGCTGACAACACCGCCCAGGCGTGGAAGTGGCTCATCGAGCATAGTATCAACTACCACCAGTACATCCCCTGCATGGACCCCATCGGGGGGGAGCAGAGCTTCTTGAGCCCCGCCTCCTATACCCGCTTTCTCAAGCAATCCTTCGATCTCTGGTACAACTCCTTCATGGACGGCCAGGAGATTTCGGTACGGTTCTTTGACAACATCGTGGGCATGCTCCTCGGCTTGGAGCCGGAGAGCTGTGACATGGCGGGTATCTGCTCGGCAAACTACGTCGTTGAGTCCAACGGCAATGTCTATCCCTGTGACTTCTACTGCACTGATGACCAGGTGCTCGGCAACATCCTGACAGACTCCTACGCCGCCCTCGATGAGAGGCGGCGCACCCTGCGCTTCATCGAGGATTCACCCAACACCATCGACGAGTGTGGAACCTGCCAGTGGCAGGCGCTCTGCCGTGGCGGCTGCAAGCGCTATCGAGGGGAGGAGGGGTATCGCTTCTGTTCGTCGATGAAGGAGTTCTTTCCCTATGCCATCAAGAGATTTGAAGATATCGCCCAGATCATAGGAGGCAGCATATGAGCAGTGACACGGACAACAGATGGGAGAAGAAGGGCAAGCCCACTATCAACCTGCGTTTCTACCTCAAGCTCTTCTGGACGACCTTCACCCTCTCCATGTTCACCTTCGGCGGAGGCTTTGTCATCGTCAGCCTGATGAGGAAGAAGATGGTCGTCGAGCTGGGGTGGATCGATGATGAGGAGATGCTGGACTTTGTCACCATCGCCCAGTCGAGCCCTGGCCCGATTGCGGTCAACGGCTCCCTGATGGTCGGCTACCACCTTGCCGGGATTCCCGGGGCGTTGGTCGCTACCTTGGGGACCATCCTGCCTCCGATGATCATCCTCACCGTCGTCAGCCTCGGCTACAAGGCGGTCGCCGATAACCCGATTATCGCGGCAGCCTTCAGTGGTATGCGGGCGGTGGTCGCCGCCATCGTGCTCCAGGTCAGCTGGGCGCTCTTCAAGCCCCTTGCTGAAAAGAGGGAGGTCCTCCCCATCCTCCTCTTTGTATTGAGTTTTCTCGCCTTGTTCGTCTTTAAGGTCAACATCATGATCGTGATGGTCGCTGTCATCCTCTTCTCGGTAGTCCACAGCCTCATCCTGGTCCGCAAGGAGAAGCACTCATGAGTCTTCTGCTACAACTCTTTGCCAGCTTCTTCCAGATCGGGCTCTTCTCCATCGGGGGCGGGTATGCGGCGATGCCGCTTATCAAGGCGGAGGTGGTGGACCTCCACGGCTGGCTCACCGCAGTCGAGTTTGCCGACCTGGTCACCATCGCCGAGATGACCCCCGGCCCGATCACCGTCAACAGCGCCACCTTTGTCGGCATGAAGGTGGCAGGCTTGGCAGGGGTGGTGGTTGCCACGCTGGGCAATATCCTGCCCTCGGTGATCATCATGTTGATCTTGGCGAAGCTCTATGAGAAGTACGCCCAGCAGACGCTGCTCAAGCGGATTCTGGAGGGGGTGCGCCCGGTGGTGGTCGCTGCGATCTTCACCGCGGGCCTGGGCCTCTTGCAGCTTGCCCTGGGCAGCGTTACCGCCCCCGACCTCTTTGCCGTGGTGGTCTCCATCATCTCCTTTCTCATCCTCAACAGTAGGAGGGTCAAGATCGGTCCGATCGCACTGCTGGCAATCGGGGCGGTTGTTGGTATTGGATACGCTCTTCTTTTCTAGCAGATGGGACCAATCTCTGATACACTGAGTCCAATATAATCGAGGACACACCTGAGATGATACGGATTACAAAACGAGTTTTCTCCGACCTTGCTATTTTCATGATGGGCTTCGGGATGTTGGTTGGCGTCGTCTTTCCCTTCTTCATGGTCGTGCTGGGCATGGATCGGTCGATTGCCTATACCCTGTGGTTCTTCACTGTCTGCATTCTCGCCGGCCTCTTTGTCGGTGCGGTGAACATCGCCCTGGCCAAGTCCATCGTCGGCAAGCGCCTGATCCTCATGGCCGACAAGATGCAACAGGTGGAGGCCCACCTCAAGGAGATCAGCGGCAAGGGGGATGAAAACGCATGCACCCCCGAGGCGTGCCACCTCCCCGTCGATAGCGCCGATGCCATCGGCAGCAGCTCGAGAGCCTTCAACTCCCTCGTCGATACCCTGGGCATGTCCCTCCAGCTTGAGAAGCGGATGCGCTCCTACACGAGCATGCTCACCAGCCACCTGGAGACCAGCGACCTCTGCAAGAGTGCGCTCTCCACGCTTTTGGGGATGTTCGCCCTGGAGGGCGGGGCCATCCTGGTTGAGGAGGGAGGGGCGCTGAAGGTGCAGGCGAGCGAGGGCTTGGTCAAGAACAATACCATCGGTGAGAACGCCGTGGTGCTACAGGCCTTGCAGTCCCTGAAGCGGACGGTCATCGACCTGCCCGACGATCTCCTTGTCGATGGGGTGCTGGCGACCTTCCGCCCACGGACGGTCGTGGTCCAGCCCATCGTCTACAAGAGCGTCAGCCTGGGTGTCATCGTGCTCGCCTCCAATGAAACGATCGCGGACGAGATGGGGGAGACCCTCGACCTCTTCTCCACCAGCTTCGCCCTGGCCCTGCACAACGCCGTCACCTACGCCCAGATCCAGCAGCTTGCCGCCGTCGACCCGCTGACCGGGATCTACAACCGTCGTTTCGGCCTCTCGCGCCTCCATGAGGAGTTTGTACGGGCGGTCAAGCAGAACAGCTCCATCGGGCTGTTGATGATCGACGTCGACAAGTTCAAGGAGATCAACGACGCCTACGGCCATACCGCTGGAGACCGGGTGCTGCAGTCCATCGCCTCGACGGCCCGCCGCCAGCTGCGCGACGGGGATATCATCGCCCGCATCGGCGGTGATGAGTTCATGGCCGTGCTCATCGGAGCCAACCGTGCCGACACCCTCGCCCTCGCCGAGTCGATCCGCCGCTCCATCGAGGAGAAGCGGATCAACTGGGGTGAGCAGGAGATCCGCACCACCGTCTCCATCGGGGCAGCATCATTCCCCGAGCAGGATGTCAGTGGTGAAGAGGATCTGGTCGAGGCCGCAGACCGTGCCCTCTACCAGGTCAAGGAGAGCGGACGTAACCGGGCGACGATCTGACGTTGCACCCCATATACCAACAACCCATGTGAGGGTCTGCCATGTTGCTGAAATGTACCAAAGATTTGATGGCCTGGTTGCAGTACGATTACCAGGAGCCGTGTGCTGTCTATGATGACCTCTATGCATGGGGGGCTACCCTGATCAGGGGTGAGGGGTATATCTACCACCTCCTGTTGCGCAACAGCGCCACAGGCTTGGCCCTGCTCTTCGACCTTTCCGATGGAGATAGGTTCCCGACCATCTCAGAGGAGAGAGTCATCGCCTATCTGGAGCGTGGGCTTGGGGAGCTGGGCTTCGACAGCGATGATGTGGCGTTCTACCTGAAAGAGGGGGAGCAGTGCAGCTTCACCGCTCAGTTCGAGAGTGCCTACGAGCGCAAGAAGCTCAAGGACCTTTCAGCCTGGGTGGAGGAGACCGGTCTTGATGAGGCGAAAGGGAGCATCAGCACCCTTCCAGTGATGATCAACCGGCGAAAGACCGATGCCAAGGCGCTCTTTGGGGAACTGCTCAAGGAACGAAGGAAGGAGATTTCCCGGGAGCTCTATCCCTCCGTCTCGGTGAAGGTACGCCTCTTGCTCCCCCCTGGGTACAACGTATGGAGGCGCTTTCATCTGCCCCTGGATCTGACCTATGGGGATCTGCACCGCATCATCCAGGTTGCCTTTGGTTGGGATGGGTTTCATCTGCATGAGTTCAGGCTCGGCAAGTGGCTTCGCATCATGCCGAGCGAGGATATCGATAATGACTTCGGCATGGATGGAGCTGAGCTCCTGGATGAGGATGAGGTGACCCTCGTCGAGGTCAATATGAAGAAGATGACCTACATCTACGACTTTGGCGACTACTGGACGCATGAGATTACGGTGGAGAAGGTCCTCACCGTCGAGGAGGAGCAGAAACCGATCTGCGTCGACGGGGAGGGGAGTGCCCCGTGGGAGGACTGCGGCGGGCCTTGGGGCTACGCCGCCATCATGGAGAGCCTCGATGATCCTGATGATCCTGACTACGAGTTTGCCCGATCATGGGCAGGTGATGATGATTGGGATGAGGACGACGATGATGATTTTGAAGAGGAACTAAACGATGGAACCCCCTTCGACCAGAGGCATATCAACGTGCGCCTGAAGGTGATGTTCAGATAGGCCTCGTGGTCTGAGTACCTGCGATACCCATTCTATGATGTGCTTCTCACAGACGGCTACTGCGGGGTGCCCGTTTGCCTATAGGTAAGTCGAGGTCTTGCATGGTCCGCCCCAATACATCATCCCGTGCGATGAGTAGCAGGTCATCTACCATGTTGAGTGCCAACAACACCGCTGCATAGCTGCCCATGGAGACACTGGGTGATCCATTCTCGATCGCCCAAAGGGTGGATCTACTGATTCCTGCCCGCTCTGCGATCAAGGCGACAGAGAGCTTGCGCCTAAGCCGGGCGAGTTTGATCTGCTCCCCCATTACAGAGAGCGTGCGTAGGACAGATGGGAGCAAGACCTGTTTCTTTTGTGCCATAATGTCTGTATTATAAGACTAATTCATATATTTGTCCATTATATTAGACGTTATAAGAATGACAGAGCTCACACCAAAGAGATGGGACAGTACCAATTCGAACGATTTGCTGGTATCAGTTCATCACAAAGACACATGATGAGGCCGTTTTGGACCTCCAAGCCGAAGCGTGTGAGGCTATCAAAATTCTTGTCGATCTCACGATAGTAGGAGAGATTTGGCTGTCGGCCTCCATGGGCATAGCTCTTCATGATTTCCGTAACGACGTAGGTCTCCAAGAAAGCGCCATCCATGGCTCCTGCCTCGAGAGTCTCTGCGCTCTGCCACCGGGTTAGGTAGGCTGCCAGACCGGTGTCCATGAAGTATAGTTTTGGGCGTTTGATCAAGCGATTCGAGGTAGTATTGTAATAGGGGGCCAACAGAGTGATGACCCCGGAGCGTTGGAGGATGGAGATCCATGCTCGTACTGTGGGGGTTGTAAGGATATCACCATAGTTAACCTCTTGGGCTGTACGTGCGGCACAAAAAGCGAGGAATGTCGAGAATTCATTGAGTTTGCCCACATTGGTCAACTGCTGGATATCGCGCTCAAGGCAGGTGTTGATGTAATGCATGTAAAACTGGCTGCGGTCAAGCTCTTTGGCAAAGGGACGGGGCATGCTTCCGTTGAAGATGAGGGAATAGAGTTCGTGGACATCCTTTGTTGTGCTCTGGGAGAGTCGTGCCCGGAGGGATTCTATGTCAGCTTTGAATATGGAGGGGGGACGTCCCTCCTTCTCAGCGGTTGAGAGACCTGCCATCTATAGATTTATCGAGATTGTGGCGTGTGCCAGGCTATGAAGATGGAATGCATCTTGTATGAGGGCGTGAATGGTATTCTGTTGAATCGTGTGAACGCTCCAATCCAATGAGGTTGGGTACTGGCCATGGGAGGCTCTCAGGAGCAGTGTCCTAGACTGTCCCAAGCGCTCTTTCTCCGGTGGGGTAGTGCTCAAAGAGGTGGACCGGGAGGGTCGGTTCAGTTGAGCGCGGCCTCTCTCTGTGCTCGTTGCTCTGCAGGAGGGTGTAGTGCTCATTCTCCTTCACCGCCTTGATGAAGACATCGATCGATGAGAGGGGGTAGTCGAAGGCCATGCCACGGGTATCGGGGCCGACCTTCGAGGTCTCGTGGATATCGGTGCCGCTGGTCATCAGGAGGTTGTAGTGCTCGGCATAGAGGCGGGCCCGTTGGTCAAAGAGTACGGGGTTGCCACCGTTGACCACCTCCACGCCGTGGACTGCGTAGGGGTGGAGGTAGAGGGCGTAGTTGTAGGAGCGCTCTCGAAAGGGGTGGGCCTGGATCATCAGGCCGCCGAGGCGGTCGACCTCCTCAAAGAGGGTCCTCTGGTCCCACTCCATGATGGCGGGATTGTCCAGCAGCCACTCCTTGTCGAGACCGTAGATGAGGTACTCATCCTCGATAAAGCACGCCTCGAAGCCGAAGAAGACAGCAAGGCCCTCCCGCTCTCCTGCCACCTTGGCGTGTTCATACCCTGAACAGAAGCGCCTCACCCGCTCTGCCCACCCGAGGTGGGCGGGGATGTTGGTGTTGCCGTTGAAGAAGTGGTCGGTGACGATGATGCCGCTGTAGCCCGCCTCTCGGTAGGCCGGGATATAGTCCACCGCCCAACTCTTGGCACAGGCACTGGCTTCCAGGGTATGGAGATGGGTCTCGTATCTATAGATGCTCATTTGCCTGAGTATAGCAAAATCGACGATATGTTACTATCGGGAATTCAGACCTCCCGGGGGTCCACATCCATGGTGTAGTCGATATCAGGGAAGCCGAAGCCGTGGATCTGGTCGTACTCTGAGCGTACACCCTCAAGGTCCCCCTCCTTGATGGGTTCTCCTGCTCTCTGGAGCCTCCATCGTCGCTCGACCTCGCCCTGGATGTCGCTTCTCATCTCCCAGTCGTCGATGCGCAGCCGCCCTTCGCTGTCGGTGGGGATCTCCCTGCCGCTATAGAGGATGGTGGAGAAGAGGCGGTAGATCTGCTCGGTGCACTGCTCATGGACCCCCTGCTCCTTCATGACACGGTAGAGGAGGGCCATGTAGAGGGGGACGATGGGGATGACCGCGCTTGCACGGGTGACAAGGGCCTTGTTCACCGAGACGAAGGCGCTCCCTCCGATGGGGGCAAGCATATCGTCGAGCGTCTTGGCGCTCGCTTCAAGGTGCTCCTTCGCCTTTCCGATGGTCCCCTCACGGTAGACCGGGTAGGTGAGTTCAGGCCCGATATAGGAGTAGGCGACTGTCTTGCAGCCGTTGGCGAGCAGACCGCGCGCTTTGAGGTACTCGATCCAGAGGATCCAATCCTCGCCGCCCATCACCTTGACCGTCTCCTCAGCCTGGTCCCCTTCGGCAGGTTCTATGGTAGCCTCGCCTACGATATCGCTCTCAAGGCCGACGGAGAGGGCGGTAAAGGGCTCACCGATCGGCTTGAGCACCGAGCGGTAGGTGACCCCGCTCTCCCTGTCGATCCGCAGCGGGCTTGCCAGGGAGTAGACGATGAGGTCAACGTGACCGAACTCCTCCTCGATGAGGTCTGCCACCTGCTCTTTGGTCTCATCCAAGAAGGCATCTGCAAAGAGGGAGAAGGCCTTGAGCCCCTCTCTCTTTGCACGGTCATCGAACGCCTTGGCGTTGTACCAGCCGGCTGTGGCGGTCTTGGTTTCACTCGGTTCGCGCTCGAAGCTCACGCTGATGGTATCGGCGCCGCCGCCGAAGGCTGCGACGATCCGGCTGGAGAGGCCGTAGCCGGTCGAGCCACCGAGGACGAGGACCCGCTTGGGCATTGAGAGGCCCCCGGTGGGGGGATAGGCGCTGCTTCCCGATGTGTCGGCATGGGCCTTGACCCAGGCCACCTGGTCCTCGACGGCGCGCCGGCATCCGGCGGGGTGGGCGGTGAGACTGACATTTCTGAGAATTTTCTGTGTGATTACCATATGCTTCCTACTCCCTGTTGTTGCCGACAATACACATCCACGACGCCTCGGCGGCAATGGCCCCATCGACGGTAATGGTCCCCTTCTGCCTCAACATCGCCTGGCTGACACGCGTGTTCTCGACGGTGATAATCGCCTTGTCGCCCGGGCGCACTTGGCTGCGAAACTTCGCCTTCTCAATGGTAGCCAGGACAAAGAACGCCCCATGAGGGAGGATTCCTGCCTGACAGAGCCCCGCTCCCCCCGTTTGGGCCATCGTTTCGATGAGGATGACACCGGGAACCACGGGATAGCCGGGGAAATGGCCTTCGAAGAAGAAGTGATCGGGGCCAAAGGTGCGCTCGGCTACGGTGTGGTGTTCGTCAACTTCGAGCAGGTGGTCGATGAAGAGGAAGGGGTCGCGATGGGGTAGCAGTTCATCGGGTCTTTCAAAGGCAGTGTCCATGTGCATCATTCCTTGTACGCTTTGACCAAGAGCACACCATTGTGTCCGCCAAAGCCCAGTGAGTTGCTCATAGCATACTCAATTTTTCCGCTCCGGCCCACCTTGGGCACGTAATCGAGGTCACAATCATGGTCGCTCTCATCGAGGTTCTGGGTGCAGGGGACGAACTGGTCACGGATGGCGAGGAGGCAGACTATCGCCTCCACCGCCCCGGCAGCGCCGATGAGGTGGCTGGTCATCGACTTGGTCGAGGAGACCTTCAATCGATAGGCGTGCTGGCCGAAGACACGCTTGATCGCCTTGGTCTCCATCGGGTCATTGACCGCCGTTGATGTGCCGTGGGCGTTGATGTAGTCGACCGCCTCCGCCTCGATGCCCGCCATCTTGATCGCAGCCGCCATTGCCCGGGCCGCTCCCTCTCCCTCAGGGTCGGGGGCGGTGAGGTGGTAGGCGTCACAGGTCATGGAGTAGCCGACGATCTCACCGAGGATCGTTGCC
The DNA here is from genome assembly GCA_937902565.1 of uncultured Spirochaetales bacterium. Taxonomy (GTDB): domain Bacteria; phylum Spirochaetota; class Spirochaetia; order Sphaerochaetales; family Sphaerochaetaceae; genus Sphaerochaeta. Next base: position 1,021 of record CALFMX010000017.1, on the reverse strand, counting down.
CCACGCTTCTTGGCATGGGTCAGCGATTCAAGGATGAGGATCCCGGCCCCCTCTCCCATGACGAAGCCGTCACGATCCTTGTCAAAGGGGCGGCTCGCCCTTTCGGGGGTTTCGTTGTAGCGGGTGGACAGGGCCTGCAGACGGCAGAACCCGGCTATGGCAAGGTGGGTGATGGCTGCCTCAGTCCCCCCGGTGATGGCGGTCTCCACCAAGCCGAAGCGGATGGCGTTGAACGCCTCCCCGATCGCATCGGTGCCGCTGGCACAGGCAGTGACGGTGGTGTGCGCCGGCCCCTTGATCCCGAACTGGATGGCGATGTTTCCTGCCGCCTCGTTGGCGATGAGCTTGGGAATCGTCAGCGGGGCAACCCCCTGTGGGCCACGGTCGAAGAGCTTGGCCAAGTTCTCCTCGACGATCTCAAAGCCGCCGATGCCGTTGCCGATGAAGACACCGCTTGTATAGGGATCGAGAGTAGTGGGGTCCAGCCCCGCCTGCCTATAGGCCTGTGCTGCCGCGTGGGCGGCATACATGGTAAAATCAGCCATGCCCCGCAGCTGCTTGCGGTCGAGCAGGTCACTCGGGTCGAACCCCTTCACCTCCCCGGCAATTGTGGCGGGGTAGCCGGTGGTATCGAACTTGGTGATGGGCCCGATGCCGACCACCCCATCCTTGATGTTCTGCCAGAACTCCTCGACGGTGCACCCGAGGGGATTCACCGTCCCCATGCCAGTCACGACCACTCGTTCAATTGTCTGCATCCGCTCCTCCTACATGGTGAGCCCGCCGTCGACGGCGAGCACCTGTCCGGTGATATATGAGGCACCCTCTGAGGCGAGGAAGGCCACAGCTTGGGCTACCTCCGCTGGCGTGCCGATGCGCCCAAGGGGGATTGCCCCAGTAATTGATCCCTTCAGCTCATCGGGGAGCGCGTCGGTCATCGCCGTGTCGATGAAGCCGGGAGCGACCACATTGACGGTGACACCGCGCGAACCGATTTCCTTGGCCAGCGACTTGCTGAAGC
>CALFMX010000016.1 GCA_937902565.1 uncultured Spirochaetales bacterium | reverse complement strand
CCAGATCGCCCGCGCCCACCAGGAGGGGGACCTCCATATCCACGACCTCGGCTTCTACGGCGCCTACTGCTGTGGATGGGACCTGGAGCAGCTCTTGACCATGGGATTCGGTGGCGTTGAGGGCAAGGTCTCCTCCAAGCCCGCCAAGCACCTGCGCTCCTTCCTCGGCCAGGTGGTGAACGCAACCTTCACCACCCAGGGCGAGTGTGCCGGGGCCCAGGCGTGGTCCTCCTTCGACACCTACTGCGCCCCCTTCATCCGACGGGATAACCTTACCTACGCCCAGGTCAAGCAGGCGCTGCAGGAGTTTGTCTTCAACCTCAACGTCCCCACCCGCGTGGGCTTCCAGTGCCCCTTCAGCAACATCACCCTCGACCTCGTCGTCCCCACCCGGATGAAGGAGAAGCCGGTGATCATCGCCGGGGAGGCGCAGGACAGCTACTACGGCGACTACCAGAGCGAGATGGACCTCTTCAACACCGCCTTCTGTGAGGTGATGGGCGAGGGTGACAGCTCGGGGCGGGTCTTCACCTTCCCGATCCCGACTATCAACGTCACCAAGGAGTTCGACTGGGATAGTCCCGTCGTCGACGCCATCATGGAGATAACCGCCAAGTATGGCATCCCCTACTTCTCCAACTACGTCAACAGCGACCTCAGCCCGGAGGATGCGCTCTCGATGTGCTGCCGCCTCAGGCTCGACACCACCGAGCTGCGCAAGCGCGGCGGCGGGCTCTTCGGCTCCAACCCCCTCACCGGATCGATCGGGGTGGTGACGATCAACCTCGCCCGCATCGGCTACCTCTCCAAGAGCGAGGATGAGTTCATTGAGCGCCTCGTTGCCCTGAGCGACCTTGCCGCCGAGAGCCTGCGCCTCAAGCGGGCGGTCATCGAGCGTGAGACGGAGCGGGGGATGTACCCCTTCAGCGCACGCTTCCTCGCTCCTATCAAGGAGCGGGAGGGCGCCTACTGGGCCAACCACTTCTCGACCATCGGGGTGGTGGGGATGCACGAGGCGCTGGAGAACCTCTACGGCGATGGGGATGGTATCACCAGCGACCGCGGCCAGGCGTTCGCCTTGAAGATCCTCGATGTACTGCGCGACCGCATGACGGTCTACCAGGAGCAGGAGGGGTGCTACTTCAACCTCGAGGCTACCCCGGCCGAGGGGACGAGCCACCGTCTCGCCAAGCTCGACCGTGAGCGCTACAGCGATATCATCACCAGCGGAGAGGCGGTGCCCTACTACACCAACTCCACCCAGTTGCCCGTCGGTTTCACCGACGACATCTTCGAGGCGCTCGACCTGCAGGATGACCTGCAGAGTGCCTACACCGGTGGGACGGTGCTCCACCTCTACCTCGGTGAGCGCATCAAGGACAGCCAGGCGGCCAAGCGGCTGATCAGGCGGGTCTTCGAGCACTACCGCCTCCCCTATATCTCGCTGACCCCGACCTTCTCCACCTGCAGCGACCACGGCTACCTCGATGGTGAGCAGCCCATCTGCCCCCACTGCGGCAAGCAGACCGAGGTGTGGACGCGGGTAGTGGGCTACCTCAGGCCGGTGGCCGACTTCCACCAGGGGAAGAAGGAGGAGTACCGGGAGCGCACCCTCTTCAAGGGTGTGGCGGTATGAGGATCGCAGCCATCCAGGGAAGTACACTCTTGGACTTCCCTGGCCGCCTCGCCTGCATCCTCTTTACCCAGGGGTGCCCCTATGACTGTTTCTACTGCCACAACCGCTCCCTCATCGCCCTCGAAGGGGGCGATGGGGCGGTGGATGTGGAGGCTTTTCTCACCCGTCGCATCGGTCTGCTCGACGGGGTGGTCATCAGCGGGGGGGAGCCGACGATGCACAGCGATCTGCCTGAATTCGCAGGGCTCATCAAGGGGATGGGGTATGCAGTCAAGCTCGATACCAACGGGTGCAATCCGAAGATGGTACGCCGCCTCCTTGAAGACAACCTGCTCGACTACGTCGCCCTGGACGTGAAGGCGACCGAGGCGGACTACCGTTCGGTGTGCGGGCCGAACGCCTCCTGGGAGGCGGTGGAGGAGAGCCTCTCCCTGCTCAAGGCTTCGGGTATTGGGTTTGAGGTGAGGACCACCGTCTACCCGACGATGGAGAGCGATGATCTGCGCTCGATCGCCGCCACCATATCGACCGTCCCGCTCTGGCGGCTCAACACCTACCGGGTGCCCGACCACTACAAGAGCGAGGATCATGAGCGTATCCACGCCCCGGTGATGGATGGGTTTGCAATCCAGCGGTGGCTTGATGAGAATCGGGCGTTCATCAAGGCGTTGGAGGTTACAACCTAGAGGCTGTCAATAAGTTGTCAGTAGGACAAAAAGATGTACTGTCAGTGATATATATTGTTATTAAAATGGATTGAAAAGCATGTAATTAATTGAAATACAACAACTAAGATACCAATCTTGACATACTCTTTTTCATCTGGTTATTCTTGGAGAATGAGTATAGATCCTACCAAGATTGCATCACTGCGTTCCTTCATGAGTGACCACAACAGAGAGATCCTCGCTCTTTTACTAGACGAGGACCTCTCTATTGAAGGGCTCAAAGAGCGCCTGAAAGCCCATATCTCAGAGCGTATGCAACACCACCACCCCCAGGCGTGGTCCTACTATACCGGGGAGGGGCAGAGTGAGGAGAACTACTACAAGCTCGCTTCCGCCGCCATGGCCTGCATGCGCCTGCTCGACTACGCTGACCACGAGGGGGAGGAGTTCCCTGACCAGAACCTCCACGGTGAGGTGGTCTCTTCCCGCCCGCTGGCCCTGCTGCGCTCTGCCCTCAGGGGCGAGGTGTGCGAGGCCTCACCTGACTTCATCGATGACATGGCCCACCTCATGGCCCAGCTCTCTGCAACCGAGAGCAAGCCCATCCCCACCAGGGGCCAGGTCCTGGCGTGGATGGAGCGCCACCCCAGCGGCCTCGACAGCAGCGTGATGGCGTGGAGGGAGGAGAACAAGGAACGGATCATAGGCCTGCTGGTCACGCGCATCGAAGCGGAGGGGCGTGATACCGGTCGCTACACGTTCAGGGAGGGGATGGACGGGGAGGAGAAGCGCGCCCAGGTACGCCTCTGGTGGGATGATGACCGCTTCCACCTCCACTATGCCATCCGTGACAGCGAAGCGCTCGATGCGTACCTCGACCATAGCCTCACTGCCGAGGAGCTCTCCATCATGCGACGGGCCGAGGAGAAGGGCATCCCGATCTTCGCCACCCCATACTTCCTCACCCT
>CALFMX010000015.1 GCA_937902565.1 uncultured Spirochaetales bacterium | reverse complement strand
ACGACCTCGGCTCGGTCGGCCGCTACAAGTTCAACAAGAAGTTCTCCACCGACCTGGACGATGAGGAAGAGGAGGGCGGTTCGACGGACCTGACGGTCCTCACCCCCGCCGACATCGTCAACACGATGGCATTCCTGATCAAGGTCTTCATCCGTGAGGAGAACGTCGACGATATCGACCACCTCGGCAACCGCCGTATCCGTTCGGTCGGTGAACTCCTGCAGAATGCGCTCAAGAGCGCGTTTGCCCGCATGGAGCGCATCGCCAAAGAGCGGATGAACCTCGAAAGCGGTTCGGTGAAGCCCCAGGACCTGATCTCCATCAAGCCGATCGTCGCCGCCATCAAGGAGTTCTTCGGCTCCAGCCAGCTCTCCCAGTTCATGGACCAGGTCAACCCGCTCGCCGAGCTGACCCACAAGCGGCGCCTCAACGCCCTCGGCCCGGGAGGCTTGTCCCGTGACCGCGCAGGATTCGAGGTCCGTGACGTCCACTACACACACTATGGCCGCATCTGCCCGATCGAGACCCCGGAGGGTCCGAACATCGGCCTGATCGTCAGCCTTGCAAACTACACCCGCATCAACCGCCACGGCTTCCTGGAGACCCCATACCGCCGTGTCGTCAACGGTGTCGTCACCTCCCAGTACCGCTACCTCGACGCAAACGATGAGGAGAAGTACTTCATCGCCCAGGCATCGGCAGAGATCGATGACGAGGGCCACTTCAAGGATAGTGAGGTGCCGGTACGCCGCAGCGGTGACTACACGACCAAACCGCCGGCCGAGATCCGCTACATGGACGTCGACCCCAAGCAGGTGCTCAGCGTCGCCGCCTCGCTTATCCCGTTCTTGGAGCATGACGACGCCAACCGCGCCCTGATGGGTTCGAACATGCAGCGCCAGGCTGTCCCCCTCGTCTTCCCCGAGACCCCGCGTGTCGGGACCGGCATGGAGGGCAAGACCGCCTATGATAGCGGCGTGCTCATCAAGGCCCTGCGCAGCGGGACGGTGAGCTATGTCAGCGCCGACAAGATCGTCATCAACCCCGATGAAAGCGAGATCGAGGGGGAGGTGGACGTCTACGAGGTGCAGAAGTTCCAGCGGACCAACCAGGATACCTGCTTCAACCAGAAGCCGCTCGTGGTGCTCGGACAGAAGGTGGCAGAGGGCGAGGTCATCGCCGATGGCCCCGCGACCCAGGAGGGGGAACTCGCCCTCGGTCGCAACATCCTCGTCGGCTTCGTCCCCTGGCACGGCTACAACTTCGAGGACGCCGTCCTCGTCAGTGAGCGTGTCGTCAAGGACGACATCTTCACCAGTGTCCATATCAAGGAGTTCACCACCGATATCCGCGAGACGAAGCTCGGGCCCGAGAAGCTGACCCGCGACATCCCCAACACCAGCGAGAAGATGTTGGAGATGCTCGATGAGGATGGCATCGCCCGCATCGGTACCATGGTACGGCCCGGTTCGATCCTCGTGGGCAAGGTCACCCCCAAGAGTGAGAGTGACACCTCCCCCGAGTTCAAGCTCCTCAACTCGATCTTCGGTGAGAAGGCCAAGGAGGTGCGCGACACCTCGCTGAAGGTGCCCCATGGCACCGAGGGCACGATCATCGACGTGCAGCGCCTCAAGCGCAGCAACAACGACGAGCTGCCCCCAGGCGTCGAGGAGACGGTCAAGGTGCTCATCGCCACCAAGCGCAAGCTGCGCCAGGGTGACAAGATGGCAGGCCGCCACGGTAACAAGGGTGTCGTCAGCCGGGTCCTTCCTGAAGAGGATATGCCCTACATGGAGGATGGTACCCCGCTCGATGTCTGTCTCAACCCGCTGGGCGTCCCGTCCCGGATGAACATCGGACAGCTGATGGAGACCCAGCTCGGCTGGGCCGCCGTGAAGCTTGGCCAGTGGTACTCGACCCCGGTCTTCGCCAGCGCCACCATCGAGCAGATCGAGGAGAAGATGCGTGAGGCGGGACTGCCCGAGGACTCGAAGACGATCCTCTACGACGGGCAGACCGGCGTACCGTTCGTCAATCCGGTCTTCTGTGGCTACATCTACTACCTGAAGCTGCACCACCTTGTCGATGACAAGATGCATGCCCGTTCCACCGGCCCCTACTCGCTGGTCACCCAGCAGCCGCTGGGCGGAAAGGCGCAGTTCGGAGGCCAGCGGCTCGGTGAGATGGAGGTCTGGGCCCTCGAGGCGTATGGCGCTGCCAATACGCTGCAGGAGCTGCTCACCATCAAGAGTGACGACATGAACGGTAGGGTGAAGATCTACGAGTCCATCGTCAAGGGTGAGCCGGCGACCACCGCAGGCATGCCCGAGGCATTCAACGTACTGGTCCAGGAGATCCGAGGTCTTGCCCTCGATATGTCGGTCTACGACTCCGATGGTCGTCAGATGCCTTTGCCCGCGCGTATAGAGGCGGGCGGGAAAAGCTGTCCTGCAGCATTTGACCGAGCGCGATGCGGAGCTGATCTCCAAGATCGGCAAGGGCTCGCTCAACTAAGCAGGAGATGTGTAGATGAAGGAAATTCAAGATTTCGATAGCATCATGATAAAGTTGGCTTCGCCGGAGCAGATCAAGGGTTGGTCCTACGGTGAGGTCAAGAAGCCTGAGACGATCAACTACCGTACCCTGCGTCCCGAGCGTGACGGACTCTTCTGCGAGAAGATCTTCGGCACGACCAAGGAGTGGGAGTGCTACTGCGGCAAGTTCAAGTCGATCCGATACAAGGGTGTGATCTGTGACCGCTGTGGCGTCGAGGTGACCAACACCAAGGTGCGCCGCGAGCGGATGGGACACATCACCCTCGCAGCCCCGGTAAGCCACATCTGGTACTACCGGTCGGTCCCGAGCCGGATGAGCATGCTGCTCGACATCACCCGCAACTCACTGCAGTCGATCCTCTACTATGAGAAGTATGTGGTGATCAACGCCGGGGACACCGCCCTCAAGCCCAAGCAACTGCTCACCGAAGAGGAGTACTGGCAGGCGCGTGACCAATATGGCGACTCGTTCGAGGCCGGCATGGGAGCAGAGGCGGTGCGCAAACTCCTGACCAACCTTGACCTCGAGGAGCTGAGCCGTGACCTGCGTGACCAGATGCGCATCAAGGGGGAGAAGAGCGACAAGCGTCTGCTCAAGCGCATCGAGGTGTGTGAGAACTTCCGCGACAGCGGCAACCGCCCCGAGTGGATGATCCTCACCGTGATTCCGGTCATTCCCCCCGATCTCAGGCCGATGGTCCAGCTCGATGGCGGGCGCTTTGCCACCAGCGACCTCAACGACCTCTACCGCCGGGTGATCAACCGCAACAACCGCCTCGATCGCCTCGTCAAGCTCAACGCCCCCGACATCATCATCCGCAACGAGAAGCGGATGCTGCAGGAGGCCGTCGACGCGCTGTTCGACAACGGCCGC
>CALFMX010000014.1 GCA_937902565.1 uncultured Spirochaetales bacterium | reverse complement strand
ACATCTCTTTCAGGGACTTGCCCCGATTCTGCGCAACAACCTTGGAGTCGAAGAGGTTCTCAAAGCCGTCGAAGGCTGCCTTCACGATATTGATGGCGTTCTTCGAGCCGAGGTTCTTCGTCAGGATGTCAGTGATCCCACATGCATCACAGATGGCACGCACCGGACCACCGGCGATTACTCCGGTACCGGGAACTGCCGGCTTGAGCAGTACGCTCGCACTCTTGTAGTTGCCGATGATCTCATGGGGGATGGTGCTCTTCTTCATCGGAACGGTGATCATGTTCGCCTTTGCGCGCTCGGTGGCTTTGCGGATGGCTTCGGTGACGTCATTCGCCTTCCCAAACCCATAGCCTGCCTTCCCTTTCTGATCCCCTACGAAGACCAGTGCGCTGAAGGAGAACCTGCGTCCACCCTTCACGACCTTGGCAACACGATTCAGCTTGATCAGCTTCTCGACGTACCCATCGTTTCTATCCCGGTCGCGATCGCGGTTTCTATCTCTTTCTCTCGGTTTATCCACACTCTCCCCCTAGAACTTGACACCGGCCTTGCGGGCCCCGTCAGCGATGCTCTTGACTACTCCGTGGTACAAACGGCCGTTGCGGTCAAAGACACAGGTATCAATATTCTTCTCAAGCATTTTCTTGCCTACAGCCTCACCGAGCTTCTCAGCATCGGCGACCGTGTTCTTCAAGCCCTTCAGCTCAGCTTCCATCGTACTGGCACTGACCAGCGTATGACCGGCATTGTCATCGATGACCTGCACATACATATGTTGGTTGCTGCGATAGACGCTCATTCTCGGCTTCTCTGCAGTGCCAAAGATACTCTTGCGGATATGGAACTTGCGTCGGGCAAGTCTCTTGTTCTTGGCAATTACTCTACTCATCTCTTCCCTACCCCTTATTTCTTACCTGAGGCGGTCTTGCCAGCCTTGCGGCGAATGACTTCATCCTCGTAGCGGATTCCCTTGCCCTTGTACGGCTCGGGCTTACGGAGCGACCGGATCTCTGCTGCAACCTGACCGACACGTTGTTTGTCGATGCCGCTGAGCGTAATCTTGGTGGGGGTCTCGACCGTCACGGTAATCCCCTGGGGAACTATCACGTCGATCGGCTGGGCGAAGCCGAGGTTGAGGCTCAGTACATCCCCTTTCAGGTCTGCACGGAATCCAACACCATTTATGATCAGGCTCTTTGAGTAGCCGGTAGAGACTCCCACCACCATGTTGTTGATCAACTGGCGATAGAGCCCCTGGTAGCTATTCGCTGCCTTCGAATCGTCGATAGCCTCGACGTTGATCTCTTCCTTACCAATCTTCAGGATCACTTCGTCACGCGTCTTGCAGTTGAGCTTGCCCTTGGGCCCCTCAACGTAGATGACCTCATCCTTGACGGCGACCTTCACACCCGCGGGTACTGTGATTGGCATTTTTCCAATTCTGGACATTCTACACCACCTTACCAAATCGAGCAGATCAGTTCGCCACCGACCTTGTTCTCTGTAGCCTTCTTACCGGTGATGACACCGGCAGAGGTACTGACCACTACCACACCATGCCCGTTATAGATTCGGGGCATTTCCCGATATCCGGTATAGACTCTCCGCCCGGGGGTGGAGATGCGCTGCAGGTCATGCAACACCGGCTTCATATCTTCGTCGTACTTCAGGAAGATCCGGATAAAGGACATACCATCCTTGGTCACCTTCTTGAAGTTCTTGATGAACCCCTCGTTCTTGAGAATCTTCACGATCTGAAGTTTCATCTTCGAGGTGGAAACATCAACTTTCTCATGTTTGGCCCTACTGGCATTCCTGATTTTAGTCAGCATATCAGCAACTGGATCACTTACAGCCATGTTTCTCTCCTACCAGCTTGATTTGGTAACGCCAGGGATCTGGCCTTCACTTGCCAACTTACGGAAGCAGATTCTGCACATCTCGAACTTGCGCATATACCCTCTGGGCCTTCCACAGACTCGGCAGCGGTTGACCCGCCTGCAACTGTACTTGGGCTCCTTATTGGCCTTAACGATCATTGATTTCTTTGCCATACAACCACCCTTATTTGGCGAAGGGCATACCGAGCTTCTCGAGCAGGGCATAGCCTTCTTCATCAGTGCGAGCGGTAGTCACGATGGCCACGTTGAGGCCGCTGACACGCTCGATCTTGTCAAAGTCGATCTCGGGGAAGATGATTTGCTCGGTGATGCCGAGCGAGTAGTTACCCCTTCCGTCGAATGCGTTGGGCTTTACCCCCCTGAAGTCCTTGACCCGGGGAAGCGCAATGCTGATCAGGCGCTCGAGGAAGTACCACATGTTATCGCCCCGCAGGGTGACCATCGCGCCAATCTCATACCCCTCGCGGACCTTGAAGTTCGCGATGGACTTGCGGGCCTTGGTCCTCACCACATGCTGGCCGGTGATCTGCTCAAGCTCCTTGACGGCTGAATCGAGCAGTTTCTTGTTGGTGATGGCTTCGCCGACACCCACACTGACCACGATCTTCTCAAGGGCGGGAATCTGCATTGCACTCTTGAATCCGAGATCCTTCTGCAAAGCAGGCGCCACTTCTTCCAGATATTTTCTCTTGAGGTTTGGTACAAACTTTTCCATTAGATCACTTCCCCAGTTTTCTTGGCAAAGCGGACTTTATTGCCGTTCTCATCGAACTTGTAGCCAATTCTGGTTGCCTCGCCCTTGCTGGTGAGGTACATGAGGTTACTCACGTGGATCGGCGCTTCGATTTCCATGATTCCGCCCTTGTCCTGGGCATTTGTCTTCCTCATGGCCTTCTTGACCATGTTGGCACCTTGTACGATGACCCGCTCGCGCTTGTGGTCGATCTTCACGATCTTGCCGGTCTTGCCCTTGTCCTTGCCGGCAATGATCACGACGGTGTCGTTCTTCTTCAGCTTCATGTGCTTAACTCCTACAACACTTCCGGTGCGAGAGAGACGATCTTCATGTACTTGTGGTCGCGGAGCTCACGAGAGACGGGCCCAAAGATACGGGTTCCCTTGGGCTCACCCTCCTTGTCGACCAAGACGCAGGCGTTCTGGTCGAACTTGATGTAGCTTCCGTCCTTGCGACGGGTCTCCTTGACGGTGCGCACGATGACGCAGCGAACGATGTCGCCCTTCTTAACC
>CALFMX010000013.1 GCA_937902565.1 uncultured Spirochaetales bacterium | reverse complement strand
TTTCCTGACAATCGGGGAGCGTACCCGTACAATTATTTGTGTGTTCAGTATACTGAACGCCGTTTACTATGTCAAACTTATATAAGGAGCTATCCTGTGCAGACCCCCCCGATGATCGGAAAGAATATCCAACGTATCCGTAGTTCCCGCAAGCTCACCCTCAACGTCCTCAGTGAGCGTTCTGGCGTCTCCAAGGCGATGCTCAGCCAAATCGAAAGTGACAAGGTAAACCCCACGGTAGCTACCGTCTGGAAGATTGCACGGGGTCTGAACGTCGAGCTCAACGACCTCCTTGAGGCCGATGACGAGCCGACTCGGGTCTTCTCCCTCAACCCCGCAGCCGAGGAGTCCCTCAAGCTTGAGAAGAAGCAGAACGGCGTCACCATCCGCGTCCTCAGCCCGCTGTCGATGGTCGAGGAGCTGGAGATGTACCTGCTCACCTTCGAACCCCGTGCTGCCCTGGAGAGCGAGCCCCACTTCCCCGGCACCCAGGAGTACCTGACCGTCGTCAAGGGGACGGTCAAGGTAACGGTGGGGGAGAACACCGCCGAACTCAAGCGCGGTGATTTCCTCATGTACCACTGTGACACCGAGCACATCATCCGCAACGAGAGTGCCCAGCCGGCAGTGGTGCACATGGTCGTACGCTTCTCCCCAGATCGGCACTAGCCCTTCCAGCACAACCCGATAGAACACCTCCGCTATGCAAACGCGGACTGCTTTTGTATACTTTGATGAGGAGCGCACGATGCTGGAAAAACTGCCTGGATACATACAACAACTCAACGAAATAGACCACAAGCTCAGCCTGCCGGAGACGATGGAGGATATGGCCCTCTTCAAGAAGCTTGGCAAGGAGCGCAGCCACCTTGCACCCATCGTGGACGCCCTGAGCCACCTTGGCGAGATTGAACAGCAGATTGCCGATGCCAAGCTCCTGCTCAAGGAGGAGAGCGACAGCGAGATGATCGCCCTCACCGAGGAGGAGCTTGAGAGCCTTGAGGAGGCGTGGGAGCGCACCTCCAACTCGGTGAAGATCCTCCTCGTGCCCCCAGACCCCTTGGCAGGCAAGGATATCATCATGGAGATCCGTGCCGGTACCGGGGGTGATGAGGCAGCCCTCTTTGCCGCGGACCTCTTTCGCATGTACGGCCACTACGCCGACGAGAAGGGGTGGAAGATCGAGATCCTCTCCTCCAACGAGACCGGGATCGGTGGCTACAAGGAGCTCGTCTTCTCCATCAGCGGGCGGGATGTCTTCGGTTCGCTGAGGTGGGAGAGCGGTGTCCATCGCGTCCAGCGCGTTCCCCAGACCGAGAGCGGTGGCCGGATCCACACCAGCGCCGTCACCGTGGCGGTCCTCCCCGAAGCCGAGGAGACCGACATCGAGATCCGCAGTGAGGACCTGAAGGTCGATGTGATGCGCTCCAGCGGTCCCGGCGGCCAGAGCGTCAACACCACCGACAGTGCGGTGAGGATGACCCACCTCCCCACCGGCCTGGTGGTCATCTGCCAGGACGAGAAGAGCCAGATCAAGAACCGGGCCAAGGCACTGCGGGTGCTGCGTAGCCGGCTCTACGACCTGGAGGCGGAGAAGAAGCGCAGTGAACGTGCAGAGGCGCGCAAGAACATGGTGGGCTCAGGGGACCGCAGCGAGCGGATCAGAACCTACAACTTCCCCCAGAACCGCCTTACCGACCACCGCATCAACCTGACCCTCTACAAACTCGAGCACGTCATGCTCGGTGGCTTGGACGAAGTCATCGATGCGCTCAAGATCGCGGCCGGTGAAGCAGCCCTCGCCGAGGGTTGACCCGATGACCATCGAGCGCTGGAAGAGGGAGAGCGTCGCCCTCCTCATCGAGGAGGGGCTGACCTCCTCGCCCGCCCTCGATGCCCGATTGCTGCTCGAAGTGGTCACCGGCCTCGACCAGGCGGCACAGCTGCTCCACTACCAGCGGGTACTCACCCCCGATGAGCTCGGGAAGCTCACGGCCATACGCAAGCGGCGGCTTGCCCACCAACCGATGGCGTACATCAGGGGATTCAAGGAGTTCTATGGGCGCTGCTTTGCGGTCGACGAGCGGGTCCTCATCCCCCGCGCCGATACCGAAGTCCTGGTTGAGGCGGTCCTCGCCTACGCACAGGGCAGGCCCACGGCCTCCCTCCTGCCGATCATCGATCTCTGCACCGGCAGCGGGGCGATAGGCATCACCCTGGCCGCTGAATTGGGTGTGGAGGTAACCCTCTCGGACAAGAGTACAGACGCCCTTGCGGTCGCCGATGGCAATGCCCGGTCCATCCTGGGTCATCCGCTTCCCCTCATCGAGGACGATCTGCTCTATAACAGCAAAGAGAAGTATGGTATCATCGTCAGCAACCCACCCTACCTGACTCCCGCATGGATCGATGAGGTGAGCCGGGAAGTTGGATGGGAGCCTGTAATGGCTCTTGACGGCAAAAGCGATGATGGTCTTGCCCTTATCAGGACATTGATAGTGCAAAGTACCGATCATCTGAAGACAGACGGTGCACTCTTTCTCGAGTGTGATTATCGGCAGATCGAAGACGTGGCGCATCTGATGCGCGCCGCTTCGTTCTCAGATGTGGCGGTGTTATCAGACCTTGGTGGACACCAGCGAGTTGTATGGGGAGTCTTGCATGAGTAGCCAACTGATCGAACGCTTCATCCAAAAGACCAGCCAATACTCCAAAGCCGACCAGGAGAAGTTCCTGCATGCGGCGACGTTTGCCGCCGAAAAGCACAAGGAGCAGAAGCGGGCAAGCGGGGAGCCATACATCATCCACCCCCTCGCTGTCGCCGAAATCCTCATCCAGTTGAAGATGGATGCCGATACCGTCTGCGCCGGCCTCCTCCACGATACCCTCGAAGATACCGACACCACCTACGACGAGCTTGTGGAGCTCTTCGGAAAGCCCGTTGCCGACATGGTCGAGGGTGAGACGAAGATCGCCAACCTCAAGACGATGAGCAAGTCAGTGGCCGAGGCGGAGACAATCCGCAAGATGTTCTTTGCAATGAGCAAGGACATCCGGGTCATCATCATCAAGCTCGCCGACAAGCTGCACAATATGAGGACCTTGCAGCACCTGAACAACGATCGGGCCCGGGAGATCGCCAGCGATACGCTGGACATCTTCGCCCCGCTCGCCGACCGCCTGGGAATCTCCTGGCTCAAGGATGAGCTTGAGGACCTGAGCCTGAAGGTGCTCAAGCCCGATACCTTCAACTACATCCAAGGGTACCTGCTCTCCAAGAAGAGCGCCCAGCGTGCCTACCTCTCACGGATCGAGAAGTCAATCTACCACGCATGCGCCGAGGCGGAGATCAACAACGTCCTCGTTACCAGCCGTGCCAAACACACCTACTCCATCTACATGAAGATGAAGAAGCGCAAGAAGGAGATCGATGAGATCTTCGACATCCTTGGTGTCCGGATCCTCTGCAACTCGGTCACCGAGTGCTATACGATCCTCGGGGTAGTCCACCGCCTCTGGCCGCCGATCGAGGGGCGCTTCAAGGACTACATCGCCATGCCCAAGGCGAACAACTACCAGAGCCTCCACACCACCGTCATGGCACTCGATGGCAAATTGCTGGAAATCCAGATCCGGACACGGGAGATGCACTTCACCGCTGAATTCGGGGTTGCCGCCCACTGGACATACAAGAGCGAGAGCGGCAGTGACAGCGGGGCGTGGTCGAAGATGGACAGTGACCAATTCTCCCGGATCATCAGCAAGCTGAAGACATGGTCCAATGA
>CALFMX010000012.1 GCA_937902565.1 uncultured Spirochaetales bacterium | reverse complement strand
CGCCCCCATCGGGTGCGAGGGTATCACGATGCTGCCATACTTCACCGGTGAGCGGGTCCCCAACCTCCCTGGGGGCAAGGGGGTCATAGCGGGCCTCGATCTGACCAACATGAAAAGCGAGAACATCGCCCGGTCGGCGCTCGAGAGCTCGGTCTATGCCCTGCGTGGAGGCCTCGATGCCTTCATCTCCCTTGGCTTTGAACCGAAGCGGATCATCCTCACCGGAGGCGGGGCGAAGAGTGCCATCTGGCGTTCGATCGCCTGTGATGTGATGGGTCTGCCCCTGCTCGTCCCCTCAGTTGGCGAGAGTGCCGCCTTCGGCGCCGCCCTGCAGGCCCTGTGGGCTCTCGAGGGGGGATCTCTCTCTGCAATTGTCGCCTCCCACGTCGTCTTTGACGATGGGAAGGCACTCATGCCCGACCGGGAGTCGGGTCGGTTGTATATGGACGCCTATAGGCGATATCAAAGGTACGTAGAGGCGGTATCACCGCTCTACCGGTAGGAGGAACCATGCAATACTTTGTAGGAGAACAAGAGTACTTCAAGGGAATCGGGAAGATTCAGTTCGAGGGTGCGAAGAGTCGCAATCCCCTCGCTTACAAGCACTACAACGCCAGCGAGGTCATCGGGGGCAAGACGATGGAGGAGCACCTGCGCTTTGCCGTCGCCTACTGGCACTCCTTCTGTGCTGACGGCAGCGACCCCTTCGGCAATCCGACGATCACCTTCCCCTTTGCCAAGAGCGACCGCTATGAGCATGCCCTTGCCAAGGCCGATGCCGCCTTTGAGTTCTTCACCAAGCTGGGCGCCCCATTCTACTGTTTCCACGATGTCGATGCCTCGCCCGACTACGACGATGTGGATATGTATGAGAAGACCTACCACCGGATAGCCGACGAGCTCCTCGCCCGCCAGAAGGCGAGCGGGGTACGCCTCCTCTGGAACACTGCCAACGTCTTCAGCCACCCCCGGTACATGAACGGGGCGGCCACAAACCCTGACTTCTCCGTCGTCAGCCGGGCTGGGGTGCAGGTGAAGGCAAGCCTTGATGTGAACGTGAAGCTCGGGGGGGCAAACTACGTCTTCTGGGGTGGACGGGAGGGGTACATGAGCCTTCTCAACACCGACATGAAACGGGAGCAGGAGCACCTGGCACGCTTTTTGATGATGGCACGCGACTACGGCCGATCGATCGGCTTTAAGGGGACCTTCCTT
>CALFMX010000011.1 GCA_937902565.1 uncultured Spirochaetales bacterium | reverse complement strand
ATGCCCTGCAGCTGCTGAAACGGGCAGGGTTGTGGAATACCCAGGCCGATTTGGCCAAGATCGATTATTCGATTGACCGTAAGCTGAACAGGGACTTGCTCTCCCAGTTGGTAAGCTGAGATTTCATCCAGGACAAGAAGAATCTCTGCATCCTGGGGGCCGCGGGCTCGGGCAAGTCATTCTTTGCCAAGGCCTTCGGTGTCGAGGCTTGCCACAATCTCCATAGGACCAAGTACATCAATGCAACCAAACTGCTCAACGAGTTGAATGACTTGAGCAAGAGCGACCAGAAGCGATACCGGCGGAAACTCGGGTACTACCAGAGGATGCCGGTGTTGATCCTGGATGATTGGCTCATGTTCGACATCCATGACCAGACCAAGGAGCCGATTCTGCTCGACCTCATCGATGCAAGGTATGGTGCGGCGACGACCATTGTGAGCTCACAGGTGGACCCGGATGATTGGATTGACAAGTTCTCCGGCTATACAATCGGGAACGCCATTACCAGTCGTCTGGTCTCCAATGGGTTCAGCTTGGTGATTCAATGTGATGAGGACCTCAGGCAAACCAAATATCCAGGGGAGTTCTGAGTATATCCCTTTGCCGGCCAGGGCCAAACCAGGCTCTGGCTGGCTCAGTTGGCACGGAATACCCGGCTCAGTTCCAGTGAAACGGCTGGCTCAGTTTCGGCGGTTCAGTGGTTCACTCGCTCCGAAATATCCACCTCTTCACCTCCTACCGCTACTACCCCCACAGCGGCTTCTCCTACGGGTACATCGGTATCGACCCCCTCGCCCTCACCAAGGAGAAGACCTTCAAGAACCGTGATCTGACCACCGTCCAGGGCCTCTACTACGAAGTCGACCTCAACCCCCTGCGCCTGACCAGCATTGGAATTGGGCCCTTCTTCCTCGATGTCTTCTACATAAGCGGCCCGGTCATCGATGGGTACCGGTACAATATCGGCGACTACGGTGTCAGCTATCAATTCGAGTTCTTCAGTGACAACGCCTTCCTGCGCCCCACACTGCAGCTGGGAGCCGGTATCAAGCGCTTCAACCTCGTCAAGGACTTCGATGTAGTGCAGCTCGAGGAGGCCAGGGCGTCCATAACCGTGGGGGCTGGAGTCGGTCTCGGGCCCCGGTACTCCTGGATCATTGCCAACTCCGCCTATTCACTGAAGCTGGGCGTCTATCTCACCCACATCTTTGGTACGGAGAGCCTGCAGGCTCCGATAGCGGCGTACGGGCGCCACACCAAGGCGTGGGTCTTTCTCATGGGCATCTCCCTGGTCGTCGACCACGACTTCAATGGAGGGTGATGGACGTGAAGAGCGTGATCGCATCAAGGCCGACGGAGATCAGGAACCGCCCCTCCCCGATGAGGTAGGCGGCGGTGACGAAGGGCTTGAAGGGGAACGAGGACCCGCCCATGAGCAGCTCGGCTGAAAGCGTTGCCCCTACTGCCCAGCCCGTTGCCAGAGATCCATCGAAGTAGAGGGCCTTCTGCACCTCGACCTCAATGCCCGCCCGGCTCATCCCCCCATAGGGAATCGGGATATCAAGCAGACCAAAGGGAATGCATATGCTCGCCGAGAGGCGGGCCTTTGTCGCTGTGGGATGGGAGGAGGTGAAGGAGAAGAGCGGGAGCAGCGTGTCGATGGTATAGAGCGGGGGAGACACTGAGGCAACAGAGAGCTCGGCCCGCGCCATCGCCGAGGTGGAGAAGAGACGGAGTTGACCGGTAATCGACGTGCTGCCCACCAGGGCGCCCGTTTTCTGTGAAGTGATGTACTGGCCCTGCCCCACCACCGAGAGTGATGAGGGGCCATAGAAATCACTCCCACGGTGATTGCTCTCTTGGATGACGTACTGGAGAGCCAGGGAGAGTGAGGTCTGCAGCGTCGACTCCCCCACCGTCAGGCCGACGGCCCCCTGCAGACGCAGCAGGTGCTGGAACGCAGGATTCATCGCATGGAGAAGAGGTACATCGATGATGGTGGAGGCTGCAGCCTTCTCGTCGCCGTAGCTGAACTCGAGAGCCAGGCCAGTTCGTCCGATGAGGGCTTGGTAGGTGATCTCGACCACCGGCTCACCGCGGTCGATCGACCACCCAGCCGTCAGGGCGAGGCTCTGCCGCCTGAGCAGGCTCGAGAAGTGGAGGAAGAGGCCCGGCTGGAGGTGGTTGGCGGAGACGAAGGGGTATGGCAGGGCCAGATTGAAGAGGAGGTGGTCACGAAATGGGGTTACCCGATAGGAAGGGGACGGTGTGCGGACCAACGACGGCACGGGGGGTGAAAACACGACATCCCCCTCGTGTCCCGCCCTCCCCTCCGTGATGACGAAGCCCCGAGAGGAGTAGCTCTGGTAGTAGAGATCCCCGTCGATGATCGTGGCATCATAGACACCGAGTGAGTCAACGAGCAGCGCTGTCACCACCCTGCTCTCCATGTCATAGCGGTAGAGCACCCCCTCGGCGGTGAAGAGGAGGTTACCATCATCAGTGAAGCGGGGGCGTGCGAGCTCATCTGATGTGGGTCCCACGATGGGGAGGAGGCCCTCCCCGCTATCGAGGAGGAGGGTGCTGTTGCCCTCCCTGGCCGCTATGACGGCCAAGAGCGAACCATCCCTGTTGAGTGCGGCATCGAGGTAGCTGGTCCGCTCGCTGCTCATGAGCAGTGTGAGCTCCCCGCTCTCGAGGTCCACCTCCACCAGGTCATGGAAGGAGGAGCGGATCTGTGAGGCGACCGCACGCCTGCCATCCCGGCTTATAGCGCCGCGTACCAGCCGTTGCCGTACGGTCAGGCGCCGCTCTTTGAGGGTGTGGAGGTCGAGGAGGTAGAGATCCGAGTAGCCCACCGGGCTCCCCTCAGTCCCCCGCCCATCGAGGGCATCGATCGAGAGGAAGGAGAAGAGGGCCGAATCCTCTCCCAGGGAGAGTGAGAAGCCATCACTGAGGCCCAATGGCCGCAGGACCTCCCGTCTCCCCTCGCTGCTGTACCGGACCAGGGCCGATCCCCCGGTCGGGGAGGAGAAGAACCCGATCCGGCCGATGGCACTCTCGGCAAAGAGATAGTGATTGCCATCCTCCTCCTGGTGGGAGAGGGTGTGCGCCACGGCTGGAGCCATGGCTACGGCCCGCTCCTCGAGGGCGAGGGAGAAGATCTCTTTGGCAGTGTGGCCGGTCACCTGCTTGATGGCCGGGGAGAGGCCGAAGAAGGGGAAGGCGGCAAACGTCCGGTTGATGAGGGCAACGCTCTCCGCCCCATAGTTGCGGGCGAGGTAGTCGACCATCAAGAAGCCGGTGAGGTAGATGCGGTCGGAGGGGAGTCTCCCGCTGGCGTAGGAGCCTTGGGCGAGGCTCCACATCCGTCCCTCCCCAAGGGGAGCTTGGTAACGGTGGGCAAAGGAGGCTGAGTCCCCCCTCCCCCCGTACTCGGTGAAGGTGCTCTCACTGTAGGTGGTCACCCCCTCAACCCACCAGCCGGGCATGAAGGGGGTGTACATCGATGTGACCGCCGGTCCGAGGAAGGAGAGGTACTTGGCGATCCCCACCCGGCTGGTGAGGTGGAGGTAGTGGGTAAGCTCGTGGGTGTAGACACTTTTCAGCCAATCCTGGGTCCGGCCCCCGAGAAAACGATCCTCCGGGCTGGGTATGTAGAGGTGGATCGCCGATGGGAAGTTGATGTAGTAGCCATTGGCCCAGGCGGTGTGGCCGACCAGGATGACCGGGACAGGAGTGGATGGGCGGTTCTCCAGAAAGGCGGAGAGGGTGAGGAGGACCTCATCGGCATAGGAGGCGAGCTCGGCTGCCTCTTCGGCGTTCTCTTTTGCGAAGATGATGCGGGTATGGCTCGTCTCGATCTGCTGCCAGCTGGCACTCACAGCACCGAGGCTGGCAAGGGGGATGAGGAGCAAGAGGAGGAGCAGGGGCGCACTACGCTTCATCACTTGAGTGTAATGCGTCCCCCGTCGTGCGTAAAGCTCAGGCGATGGGGTAAATCCACCCCTCGGGGGCGGCCACCGTCCCCATCTGTATGCCGGTGAGGGTGTCGTAGAGCAGGCGGGTGACGGGACCCATCTCCTCCATCCCGCTTGGGATGAAGATCTCCCCCTCGGCTGTGGTGATGGACCCGATGGGGCTGATCACCGCGGCCGTCCCGCAAAGCCCGCCTTCGACAAACGAAGGAATCTCCTTGAGCGGAACGGGGCGCTCCTCGATCTTCATGCCCAAAATCTCGCTGGCGACGTACATCAGGGAGCGACGGGTGATGGAGGGAAGGATGGATGGGCTCTTGGGGGTGACCACCGTCCCATCCTTGGTGATGAAGATGAAGTTCGCCCCACCCGTCTCCTCGACGAAGGTCGAGGTCGCGGCATCGAGGAATAGGTTCTCCGAGAATCCGTTCTTCTTCGCCTCATTGCCGGCAAAGAGGCTCATGGCGTAGTTGAGGCCGGCCTTGATGTGGCCGGTGCCCCTGGGGGGGGCCCGGTCATAGGCGGAGACCTGCAGGCGCAGTGGCTTGATACCCCCCTTGAAGTACGGCCCGACCGGGGTGCAGAACATGCGAAAGGTGTACTCGGGGGCGGGGGCGACACCGATGACCGGCCCGCTGCCAAAGAGGTAGGGGCGGACATAGAGGGTCGCACCACTGCCATAGGGTGGTACGTAGGCGAGGTTGGCCCTCACCATCTGGGTGAGGGCATCGAGGAAGCGCTCTGTGGAGAAGACCGGCATGAGCAGGCGTTTTGCCGTATCGACCATCCGCTGGGCGTTGAGGTCAGGGCGAAACGCGACGATCCTGCCATCAGCGGTGGTGTAGACCTTCAGGCCCTCGAAGCACGTCTGGGCGTACTGCAGGACCCCGGCACTCTCGTTGATGGTGACGTTGGGGTCGGTGACAAGGGCTCCGTCGTCCCACGCACCGTCACGGTAGGTGGAGACATATCGATAGTCGGTGGGGATATAGGTGAAGTTCAGGCTGGCCCAATCAATGTTCTTCTTTTCCATGGAAGCACCTCAGATGAATATTGGGTGCCATTGTAGCGAAGTTTATGCAGAAAGTCTATAAATATACAGAAATAATTGTATATACCTCAGATAACATCACCCTTTGACCGCTCCGATGAGCACGCCCTTGACAAAATATCGTTGCAGGAAGGGGTAGAGCACGATGATCGGCAGGGTGCTGGTGACGATGACCGCACTCTTGATCGAGATGGCGATGGTGCTCTTGTCCCCTGCCCCGGCGGCATCCCCGACCATGCTGGTGCCGGTCACGATGTTGCGCAGGAAGAGCATGACCGGGAACTGGCTGCTCTTGAGGTAGATGAGGCCATGGAACCAGTCGTTCCAGAAGAAGACGGCGGTGTAGAGGCCGACGGTCGCCAAGGCGGCCCCCGAGAGGGGCAGGATGATCTTGATCAGGATGCCGATCCAGTCGAGCCCATCGATGATCGCCGCCTCCTCGAGGTCGGTGGGGATCGACT
>CALFMX010000010.1 GCA_937902565.1 uncultured Spirochaetales bacterium | reverse complement strand
CGATCTGGCCTTCGGTGATGTAGCCGGTGAGGTCGGGGACCGGGTGGCTGATATCATCGTTGGGCATGGTGAGGATCGGCAGCTGGGTGATCGAGCCCGGCCTCCCGCTGATCTTCCCCGACCGTTCGTAGATCTCGGCGAGGTTTGAATAGAGGTAGCCGGGATACCCCTTGCGGGACGGGATCTCGCCCCGCATCGTGGCGATCTCACGCAGCGATTCACAGTAGTTGGTCATGTCGGTCATGATGACCAGGACATGCTTGCCCTTGTCGAAGGCGAGGTGTTCGGCAAGGGTGAGGGCCGTCTTGGGGGTAATGGTCCGCTCGATGGAGGGGTCATCGGCAAGCGAGAGGAAGAGGGCGACGTTGTCAAGAACCCCCGTCTCCTCGAAGCTGTCGATGAAGAAGCGTGCCACGTCGTACTTGACGCCCATGGCGGCAAAGACGATGCAGAACTCGCTCTCGCTGCCCAGCACCTTCGCCTGGCGGGCGATCTGGGCTGCAAGGTGGTTGTGGTCGAGGCCGTTGCCGCTGAAGATCGGCAGCTTCTGACCCTGGATGAGGGTGGTCATCCCATCGATGACACTGATGCCGGTCTGGATGAAGTCACGGGGATACTCCCGGGCCGTGGGGTTCATCGGCTCGCCGTTGACGTCACGCTCGACCGTCGATGTGATCGTCGAGGCGCCGTCACGGCTCCGGCCGAGCCCGTTCATGACGCGCCCGAGCATCTGCTCGCTGACGCCGAGGGAGAGGGGCTCCCCCATGAAGCGCATGCGGGTATCGGGCATGCTCAGCCCATCGGTACCCTCGAAGACCTGGACGACGACCACTTCATCGCTGGTATCCAATACCTGGCCGAAGCGGGTCTCTCCCCCCGCCGTCACCACCTCAACCAGCTCTCCGTAGCCGATGGGGTGGGTATTTCTCATATAGACAAGCGGACCATCGATCCGGCTCGCACCGCGGTATTCGCGTCCGGAGAGGAGGCGTCGGTCGCCCTGGGCGAGGATCGTGTGTGCCTTAGTGTTCATAGATTCCTCCGATCTGGTCGATGGAGCGCTCAAGGCGCATCTGGATGCGATCGATCTGCTCGAGCTCGTCGTTGGGGACCGAGAGACGGATGCGGGCAAGCTCCTGCACCGCCTTCAGGCGCCTGATCTTGACCATCGGCACCCCCTTGGCGATCGCATCGCTGCCCCGCTCCCAGTAGGCGAGGATCGCATTGAGCATCTTCACCTGTTTTTCGGGCGGGCAGTACCGGTCCACCTCGTCAAAGGCGTTCTGTTGCAAGAAGGCGGTCTTGAAGAGGGAGCAGACCTCAAGGATGAAGTTCTGCGTATCAGGCAGTGCGTCGGGGCCGACGAGCTTGACGATCTGCTGCAGGCGGACCTCACGCTGCAGGAGATCCATGATCTTCTGCCGGCTCTCCTGCCACGACCCCTCGCTGTGATCCTGCCACCAATGCTCCACATCGACAAGATACTCGCTGTAGGAGTCGAGCCAGCTGATCGCCGGATAGTGACGGGCGCTTGCCAGCTGGCGATCCAGGCCCCAGAAGCAGCGCACGAAGCGGCGGGTGTGCTGGGTCACCGGCTCGGAGAAGTCTCCGCCCGGCGGGCTCACCGCCCCGATGACAGAGACCGATCCGCTGGTGTCGTTGAGGTTCTCCATGTAGCCGGCCCGTTCGTAGAACTGGGCGATGCGGGTGGGCAGGTAGGCGGGGAAGCCCTCCTCTGCCGGCATCTCCTCCATACGGCCGGAGAGCTCGCGAAGGGCCTCGGCCCATCGGCTGGTAGAGTCGGCCATGATGGCGACGTGGTACCCCTGGTCACGATAGTACTCGGCCATCGTGATCCCTGTATAGATCGATGCCTCACGGGCGCTTACGGGCATGTTGGAGGTATTGGCGATGAGGATGGTCCGCTCCATCAGCGAGTGGCCGGTCCTCGGGTCGATGAGCTCGGGGAACTCCCTGAGGACGTCGGTCATCTCATTGCCCCGCTCCCCGCATCCGATGTAGACGATCAGGTCGGCATCGCACCACTGTGCGATCGAGTGCTGCGTCATGGTCTTGCCGCTTCCAAATCCGCCTGGGATAGCCGCGGTGCCGCCCTTGGCTACAGGGAACAGGGTGTCGATGACACGCTGACCGGTAACCAGCGGAATTCTGGGCTGCATGCGCTCCGTAACCGGGCGAGGTGTACGGATGGGCCATCTCTGGCAAAGGGTCAGCTCATGCTTGTTTCCCTTTGCGTCGGTGAGCTCAACAACGGTATCGTTCGCACGATATTTTCCGTTTGCAGCCACCTTCGTCACGGTGCCGCTCAGCGAGGGCGGTACCAGGCATTTGTGCCGTATGATTTTTGTCTCCGGGCATTCGGCGTAAATAGCGCCGCCTTTTAGCTCGTCACCCACCTGAACGGTGACGGTGACCTCCCAGAGCAGGTCGGGATCAAGCGCGGGCACGTGGCTGCCGCGGGAGATAAACACAGAACCGGAATCGTCTGCGATCTTCTTCAGCGGGCGCTCGATTCCGTCGAAAATATTATCCAGAATCCCTGGGCCTAACGTAACATTCATGGGGCTGCCGGTACCGAATACCGGCTCGCCCGGACGCAGTCCGGTGGTTTCTTCATAGACCTGAATGGTGGTCACTTTATCGGTAATGCCGATGATTTCACCCACCAGACGTTCCTTGCCGACGAATACCATTTCCATCATGGAAAAGCTGCGTGAATTTCTAACTGTTACGACCGGCCCGTTAATACCATAAATTACATCTTGGTTCTCCATCTTCAATCATCTCCGTTATCGTTGGTATTACGGCTCAGACCACAGACATTCCAGAGGTTTCTTCAAACCACTCCTGCTGTGATTCCAGCATCGTGTCCAGTGTTTCATCGGCCATGATGCCTTTTTCGGCATGAAAGGCGCGAACACCGCCGATCAGAATATCCTGATCCGCCTGAACAGTGCAGTCTTTTGCGAACGCCTGCCGGAGCAGATCCTCATATTGCAGATCATCCTTTTTCACGCAGAGAACCGTGCCGGATTCCGGGAACAGCTCGGAAAGGCCGCGGGTATACTTCTGCAGCAGGGAAGGATATTGAGCGGACTTGGTGTAATCGATCAGGCGGTTCTTCGCCTTGTCAAACACCTCGTTTTCAATATTCTTTCTCTTCTCCAAAAGCTGCTTGCGGGCATTCATTTCGCGGTGCGCAATGTCCCGCACAATTTCATCCCGCATGGCAGTCATTTCGCCCTGAATGAGCTGGTACGCCTCGTGCAGCACCTGGCGCTCCGCTTCTTCCAGCTGCGCCTGCTTGTACTCAG
>CALFMX010000009.1 GCA_937902565.1 uncultured Spirochaetales bacterium | reverse complement strand
CACCAGGTCCACCTGTTCGCCGAGGCTGTAGAACTCATCTGAGTGGGCGAAGATGCGAACCCCCGCCTCAGAGAGCGAGGCCGCGCACGGATTGCTATCGGCACACGGGTCGACAGCACCCATAAAGTTGATTGTGTCCGAGGCTTTCATGGCCAGCAGGTCGCGCACGTAGTACGCGGCATACCCGCCAGTTCCAACCAAAAGCACCGAAGGTAAACCCATTGCTACTCCCTGTCAAAAGCTGAGGCGAGGATGCCTCCCTTGTCGACGGACAGCGATCCGGTCGGGCAGACCTGGAAACAGTAGCCACAGCCGATGCATGCATCGAGCTTTGTCGCCTTGCGTCCGGTGATCTCAATACCCTGGTGCCAGCAGACATCAACACATCTGCCGCAGCCGATGCACGTCTCCTGATTCACTTTCGCCTCACGGTAGGCAGCACCGAGGGTGTTCTGCCGCTCCTTGGCAAAGGCTCCGTCCATGGAGAAGAGCGAGAGGGCATCACCCTTGAGGGCGGGGATATCAGCATATCCATTCTCATCCATCCACTTCTCGAAGCGCATGATGAGACGCTTGCACGCATCGGTGCCGCCGGAGCAGGCGATGGTGCCGAGCTGGACCATATCGCTGCCTGCCATGATCAGGCGGAGGGCCTGGTCGTAGCTATAGACCCCGCCACCGGCGAAGATGGGGATGTCGATACCCTTGCTGCGCGCCTCTGCAACGGTGTAGCAGGTGATCGGGTTGGCCTGGGTGCCACCGTAGCCTGCTCCCGGGCGTGCCTCGGTCCGCTTCCAATCGAGGTCGAAGTAGAACCCCTTCCATCGGGCGGTGGGGCCCACCGCACTAGCACCGGCGGCTACGGCGTGGCGCATCGAGGTGAGGGCATCACACCCTTCGACAGCGAGCTTGACCATCACCGGGACCGTGGGCACTTCGGCCCGGATCATCTGGGTGCAGGAGGAGACGAGCTGGTAGTAGTTGAACTGCCGATCCTTGGCCACAGCCACCCCGGGGGTGTTGAAGTGCAGCTCGAATGCGTCTGCCCCGGCAAGGGCGAGTTCGCGCGCCTGGCGCTTCCACTCCGCCTCCCAATTGCCTCCCTTGACGATGTCGCTGTAGTGGCCGATGGAGACCCAGAGCTTGATGTCCGAGTCCATCTTCTCCTTGATGAGCTTCACCTCTTCGCAGTACTGCTCCAGGGTAGTGACTGTATCGGGGATCTGGACGCCCACGGCATGGCTGTGGAACGCCTGCTCCCCCTTGTAGACCGCTTCGACGTTGGGGTGGAAGTATGAACCGCCGCCTGAGCCGTGACCGTAGTTTCTGAGCACGATCGCGCCGGGGCGGCATGCGGCGCTCTTGAGCACGTTGCGTGCCCCCTGGGTCGCCGGGCTCGATGCAATCACAAAGGGATTGATCATATCAAATGCGCTACTGTACAGATTTGCCATTCATAGACTCCTTATTCATCTCTGCAATCCAGCCATTGAGGGTCTTTGCATCCTCAGCTAGCTGGCTCATGCTATCGTGTTGAACAAACTCCAAGAGAGCGGGGGTTACCCGCCTCGGATCCAACGAGCGGAGGTAGCCGCTCCACGGCTCCCGCCCCTCGCTCAAGGGGCGTCGCCCCCTCTCATCCCAGTGGTAGACGTGCAGATACCCCAGCTGGCTTATCACCTGCTTGAGTCCCGTTGCACGCTCTGTTGGGTCCAGCGCCTGTGTCGGCTGCCACAAGGTCCTCAGGTTCTCCCTGCCCACCCGCTTCAGGAAGGAGAGCGCAGACTCATTGGTGTCGGTGACACTGTTCTTGTGCCACTCGAGGGCAATGGTCAACCCGAGCTTCCGCCCCTCGTCACAGATGGCGCGTGCCTCCTGGGCAAGGGAGGCGAGGTCCTCCTCATCCAGCTCACATGAGGGTCTCTCCCCTCCCCAGATCCGTACCACCGGAGCGCCGAGGGCGCTGGCGGTACGAAGGGAGGGCAGTGCGTTGCAGCCAGATGCGAGCTTGACGTAGGAGCCGTAGCCGACCACCGTTATATTGTGCTGTCGGCTGAGGCGGGCGGCTTCGGTCGCCTGGGCGATCGCCCCGGCTTCGATGTGCCACTTCTCACTCCACTCCACCATCGAGAGGCCGAGGTCGCCCATCGCCTCGAGGAGCTGGGGGATTGAGAGGGTCTTGCACGTGACCGAAACCAAACCGCTTTGTACCATCCTACGCCTCCAACACCCCGGCCCAGATGCCAGGATCGACGAGCACGCCCTTCTCAAGGCTCTCGGCTCGGGTGCGCTGCATACCCTGGCCCGGATAGTGGACTGCCACCCCCTCCTGGATACTGGTCGAACTCTGCAGATCCTTCAGCGTGGCGTCGACCTTCGCCTCAAGCGCTTCACGGTCAGGAAAGCGTGACAGATCGATGGCGATGAAGGTCTGGCTGAGCATCGTCTCGTAGGGGTAGGAACCGACCTCATGGGTCGTGTTGCCCCCGCTGAGCATCGCTGCGATCAGGTCGAGGACGAGCGAGAGGCCCGAACCCTTCCAGTAGCCGATGGGCAGCACCTGATGGGTCTTCAGGATCTCAGCCGGATCGCGGGTCATGTTGCCCTTGGTATCAAAGCCGCCGTCCACCGGGCACATGGTGCCCTCCCGCTTGTACTTCTCGAGCTTCCCATAGCTGAACATCGACATCGCCACATCGACGAGGACCGTGCCCCCCTCATAGGGGATCGACACCACCAGGGGATTGTTGCCGAGCTTGGCCTCAGTGCCACCCCATGCGGGCATGTTGGGGATGGTGTTCGTCCACAGGATGCCGATGCAATCATTGTCACAGGCGAGGTGGCCGTAGTTGCCCGGCCTCATCCAGTGGTTGGTGTTCTTCAGCGCGACAACCCCGACTGTATGCTCCTTGGCGAGCTCGATAGCCCGCTCCATGGCACGGTAGGCGTTGAGGTTGCCCGGCCCCTGTTGTCCATCCCAGCGCTCAAGAGAGCCGAAGGAGGCAGAGAGGACGGCACGCTTGGTGACATCGACCGATCCATTCTTGATCGAGTCGATGAACTTCGGAAACCGATTGAGTCCATGGGTATAGACCCCCTCCAAGGAGGCATCGGCGAAGAGTTTGGCACTCAAGGCGGCATCTTCATCGGTGATTCCGTGCTTCGTCAGAACCCTGACAAACTCACGGACCATCTCATCATACGGTACACGCATTGCTTACCCCTTTACGGCGCCAACCATGACGCCCTTAACGAAATACTTTTGCAAGAACGGATAGATAGCCAGGATTGGTGCGGTGGCGACCACAATCGTTGCATACTTGATCGTATCGCTCGCCATCGCAAGCCCCTCTGCCCCCCCGGCACACATCACGCTCGTATCGTCCTGGATCAGGATCTCGCGGAGGATCAGCTGCAGCGGGTACATCGCCTTCTTGCGCAGGAAGAGCATCGCGTTGAACCACGAGTTCCAGTGGTAGACGGCGTAGTAGAGGGTGATGACCGCCACGGTGGCCTTGGTCAACGGGGCCATGATCGAGAAGAGGATCCTCGCATGGCTCGCCCCGTCAATCATTGCCGACTCGGGCAGGCTGTCCGGAACCGACGCCATCGCGGTACGCATGACGATCAGGTTGAAGGTGTTCACCGCCACCGGGAAGATCAGGGCCCAACGCGTACCGGTGAGCTTCATCGTCTGTACCGTGAGGTAGAAGGGGATGGTTCCCCCCTGGAAGTACATGGTGAAGACGACAAAGAGGGTCAGGAACTTGCCGAACATGACATCCTTGCGCGAGAGCACATAGGCGCCGATCAGCGTCAGGAAGATGTTCAGCGTGGTGCCCACCACCACGATGAAGATGGTGTTGGAGTATCCGCTGATGATGTTCGGGTTCTTCGCCACCGCATGGTAGGCCTGGGTGGTGAACTTCACCGGCCAGAGGAAGAGGCCCTGCCTCTTCATCACCTCAAGGGGGTCCGAGAGGGAGGCGAAGAGGATATTCAGGATCGGGATGAGGATGCTCAGCGAGAGCAGGACACAGATGATGATGTTGATAACATCAAAGGTTCGTTCCCCGACAGATGTCTTGACTTTCATGGCTCCCCCCTTACCAGAGACTGCTATCACTCAGCTTCTGGCTGAGTTTGTTCGTAAACCAGACAAGGAAGAAGCTCACCACTGAATTGAACATGCCAACAGCGGCTGAGTACGACCAGTTCATTTCCAAAAGGCCCTTGCGATAGACATAGGTTGAGATGACATCCGCCACCTCGTAGGTCAACGGGTTGTACATCAGGATGATCTTCTCGTATCCAACGTTGAACATCCGTCCCACCTGCAGGATCAACATGATGATGATGGTGGGCAGGAGGCATGGCAGGGTCACTGAGAAGAGCTGGCGGATCTTGCCTGCCCCGTCGATGCGGGCCGCCTCATAGAGCTGCGCATCGATCGCGGTGAGGGCAGAGAGGTAGACGATTGAGTTCCACCCGACATTCTGCCAGATTGCAGATATGATGTACAACGGCACGAAGAAGCGCTTCTCGTTGAGCATCGTCACTGGTGTGAAGCCAAAGATCTGCAAGAACTGCGGGATCGCGCCGTCACGGCAGGTGAGGTCCATCATGATGGAGACCACCACGACAATCGATATGAAATGTGGTATGTAGGTGACGGTCTGCACCACACGTGAAAACCTGCGGCTCTTCAACTCGTTGATGAGCAGGGCCAGGATGATGGGCATCGGGAAGGTGACCACCAGGGTGTAGAAGGCGATCTTCAGCGTATTGAAGAGCACACGCTGGAAGTAGTAGTCCGTGAAGAAGTCCTTGAAGTGAGCCAGGCCGACCCACTTGCTGTGCAAGAAGCCGGTACTCGGCTTGTAGTTCTGAAACGAGATGACCAGACCGAGCATCGGGCCATATTGGAAGATCAGATAGTAGACCAAGACAGGGAGAAACAAGAGATAGAGGCTCTTGTTCCGTGTCCAGTCCCGGCGTAATTTGGCGGACAGTGTAAACGTTTCGACCGCGCTGGCATCATGTTGATTCATGCACCCTCCCATTTCCACAAGGCACGATTATATTCTTTGCCCAGGTCAAACAGGAAGTAAATTGACAGTATGGAAACCCATATGTCAAAATTTTACGCGCTGGCTATCCTGACATGGCTGTGTATTTATATAGTTTGCAACCATACAATTATTCTCACCCCTGCACTATGCGGCAAGGGGAAAATTCTGGCATACCTAACAAAAAATGCCGCCTTGACCTCCCCTGCCCCCCCGCCTATGCTGGAGAGGATACGTTCCCCAGGCACACCAATTACAGAGAAGAAGGAACGAACTGATGGCTACCAATCCAATCCTGAAGGGCTTCAATCCCGATCCATCCATCTGCTGGGCCAACGGCCGCTACTATGTGGCGGTATCGACCTTTGAGTACTTCCCGGCTGTGGCAATCTATGAGAGTGACGACCTGGTCCACTGGGGCTACCTGACCTCTGCCCTCGACCGGGTCGAGCAGATCGACCTCAAGGGGTGCAAGAACAGCTCGGGCATCTACGCCCCGACGTTGCGCCATGCAAACGGGCGTTTCTACCTGGTCACAACCAACAAAAACATACCGATGAATTTCCTGGTCACCGCAGAGTCGGCGGAGGGGCCATGGAGCGATCCACTGCCCATCCACCCCTCCGGCATCGACCCCTCCCTCTTCTTTGATGACGACGGATCGTGCTTCTACACCTCAAATGGCTCCATCGATGGGAGAAAGGGGATAGTAGGCGCCTATATCAATAGAGAGAGCGGAGAGCTGGAGGGGAACCTTCGCCTCATCAGCGAGGGGGTGACCGGCCACGCCACCGAGGCACCGCACATCTACAAGCGGGAGGGCTGGTACTATCTCCTTGTCGCCGAGGGCGGGACCGAGTACGGCCATCAGGCGAACATCCTCCGCAGCCGTGCCATCGACGGACCCTATGAGGCGTGCCCATCCAACCCAATCCTCTCGCACGTCAATCGCAAGGGGCACCCAATCCAGGCAACCGGCCACGCTGACCTTATCGAAGCCCCTGATGGGTCGTGGTATGCTGTCTTCTTGGGGATCAGGCTCTTCAGCAAGGCACAGCTGCACAACCTCGGACGTGAATCCTTCATCGCCCCGGTCACCTGGAGCGATGGGTGGCCGATGATCGGCAACGGGGGCCATGTGGAGCTCTCCTTCCCCTCCCTGGAGCGGGGGGAGGAGACACCTTCTATACAGACCATCAGATTCGATGGAACCCTCGAACACTACCCCCTGCTCAAGCTCAGGGTCCCCAAACCTCAATGCTACCTCCAAGAAGGGAGTAATCTCACCCTTGTCGGTGAGGACCCGCTTGGCAAGAGCGGCGGAGAGCCGACGCTGCTGGCCCTCAGGCAGAGTGAATTTGCCACCACCTTCACCGCTCGTCTCCACCTGCCTTCGTTGGAGGGACGGGCAGGAATCGTCGCCTGGTACAACAGCGACTACCACCTCAAGCTACAGGTTGAACGTACAGGAGATACCACCTTCACCGTCTCTATGATCCGCAGTGTCCATGACTTTGAGGCGGTGACCACGTGCATGGTCATCGAATCCTCATCAGAGGAGATGCTCCTCACCTGTACCAGCGACAAGGAATACTACCACTTCCTTGCCGATAGGACGCTGGTCGACTCCGCCTCCATCGCCACCCTCTGTACCGAAACGACGATGTACATGACCTTCACCGGCGCCCTCCTGGGCATCTGGGCCGAAGAGGGGAAAGCAACATTCGTCAAGGAGATGGTGCTGGAGGAGCGGTAGCGGAGTGGGCCCCTCTGCAAGAGAGAGCGGGTCAAATACAGAAGGCTGCATAGAGGGGGATGGTGCGCACCTTCCCGCTTTTACCGAAATTCTTGGTCCCCAGCTTGAACCCTATAGCGCTCTCATAGGTATCCATGAAGATGGACAGGCTCTTTGAACGGGTGTTGTCAGCCGCCTTGACCTCGATTGGGACGATCTCTCCCTCCCGGTGGATGATGAAATCAACCTCGGCACTGCGTGCCGATTGCCAGTAGAAGGTCTCATGGCCCCTGGCCATGAGCTGTGAATTGACATAGTTCTCGGCAAGTCCGCCCTTGAATGAAGCAAGACTCTCAGAGTCGTAGAGCAGGTCGGTGACCAACACTCGCTTCATTGCTCCCAGGAGGCCAACATCAGACCCATAGATTTTGAAGGCATCAATGTCGATATAGTTGGAAAGGGGGATCTTGAGGTGCTCGACGCGATAGACACGAGCTATGACCCCACTGAGGATGAGCCATTGGATGGCATCCTCATAGAGGGCCGCTCGTGCACCTTGCTTGAGTAGCTTGTACTGAAATCGTGTGTTCACCTTGGAGAGTTGGACCACAATGTTTTCGTAGACCGACGCTGCCTTGAGGGCCTCCCCTTTTGTACTGTACTTGCCCATATCCCTTCGATACCCCGCCAACAACTCCTCTTGGGTCTGGCGCACCAGAAGGTAGTCTGAAGTCGAGACAAAGTGTTTGACACACTCCGGCATCCCCCCGACTGCAAGATATTGACGATATCGGTCGAGTGCCTTCTGGTGGAGAATCGGTGCCATGGCGGTCATGTCACGGTAACAGCGCTTGATTTCTCTGACCAACTCATCCTCGCCAAGAGCCAGGATAAACTCCTCATAGTCCATCGGATGCATGTGCATCATCGATACGCTGCCAACCGGAAATGAGAAGTGAGAGCGATTGATGGCGACACCTAAAAGGCTACCAGCCGCAATGATGTGATACTCGCTCGCCTGTTCATGAAAATACTTGAGCGCAGTCAATGCTCGCTCGCAGATCTGGATCTCATCAAAAATGACCAGTGTCCGCTCCCGGACGATGGTATTCCCCCCTGCATGAGAAAGCAGGGCGATGAGATAGTCTGCCGAAATATCCCCGCTGAACACCTCACAAAGCTGTGGGTTTGTCTCAAAATTGAAGTACGCAACATTATCATAGTGCTCCCTTCCAAACTGGAGCAGCGTATATGTCTTGCCCGTCTGACGCTCCCCCTCAAGAATCAGCGGCTTTCGGTACACCGAGTTTTTCCACGCTATCAACTTCTCCATGATGGTACGATACATACGCTCCCCCCACACATCGTCACAATGATATGCTGTATTATATAATCAATATAAGAATAATTCTACATTAAACAACACATATATTTTTAATATTATGACACTAGATAACATTTGCCCAGTCTATATGCTACTGGAGCACCATTATAAAGAGAATCCTTCACATCGATTCATCATTATCCTCCTCGTGATGTCCGCCAATCAACACCAGATGGTGTGGTCTTCATTACAGCAGGAGGAGAAGCGAAAATGGTGGACACGTACTCGGTCTTGCCCGAATGCAGCTGCTGTGCAGGAACGCACCCTCTTTTGATTGCACACCCCTCCCAATCGTACTAGACTTGTCGGTGAGGAAGAACCATGAAGAGACTTGATGCATTGAAGAGAGAAGCACTGGAGGCGAACCTTGCGCTCAAGGAGAAGAATCTGATCATCTCCACCTGGGGCAATGTCTCCGTCTACGATGAGGAGAGCGGCCTGATGATCATCAAGGCCAGCGGGGTCCCCTATAGCGTGATGGGCCTGGATGACATGGTGGTGGTGGACAGCGAGGGGAGGGTCATCGACTCCACGAGGCGCCCATCATCGGACACGCCCACCCACCTCTACCTCTATCGGCACTTTGGAAAGGAGGGGGTACGCTCCATCGTGCACACCCACTCCCAGTATGCGACCATCTGGGCGCAGTCCTGCCTGCCCCTCCCCTGCTACGGCACCACCCACGCCGACTACTTTCACACCCCGGTGCCGTGCACCCGGCAGATGAGGGATGAGGAGATCAAAGAGCGGTACGAGGAGAACACCGGCAAGGTCATCGTCGAGGCGCTTGAGCAGACCAACCCCATCCACACCCCAGCGGTCCTGGTCGCCTCCCACGGCCCCTTCACCTGGGGAAAGAGTGGAGAGGAGGCGGTCTTCCACGCCGAGGTGCTCGAGTATGTGGCAAAGATGGGATTGTACAATCGGCTCCTGACCCCCTCCATAGAGAGTGTACAGCAGAGCCTTTCGGACAAGCACTACTTCAGGAAGTTCGGCCCCGGCGCCTACTACGGCCAGAGCTGACCATCGTCACGCCTTCTCTTGGCTCTTGCCGTTCCACTGCAGGCTGTAGGAGTTGTCGTCCCTGATGTTCTCGGGGAGGATGATGTCGATGGGGATGAGGATATCCTCGTCGGGGGTCTGGTTGAGGATCCCCTTGCGGTAGAGCTGGTAGATGGCCGTATACCCCTGGTACTCTGGGCGCTGGGAGATAAGCCAGTCGACCTTCCCCTCCAGCATGGCAGTGCGGTTCTGCTCAACCAGATCGTAGCCGATGACCATCGTATGGTTCTTCCTCCCGAGCAAGGCGAGGTGGTTGGCAAACCGTGCAACCGCATTGTTCACCACGAAGATGCCGCGGACATCGCTATGGTCGAGATACACCTGCTCGAGCGCCTCTTCGGCACTCCCCTGTGAGGGGGAGGAGATCTCCCGGACCGTGTAGTTCGGCTTGTTGGAGAAGTAGTCCACGAACCCCCGGGCACGCTCAGAGGCGTTGTACGCCGCCTTGTGCGTGTTGATGATCACCAGGGTCCCCCCGCTGAAGGCGGTCGAGAGTGCCATCAGCTTGCCGGCAAGGAACCCGCCGCGAAAGGGATTCTGCGCAACCGTGATAACGCGATGCTCACACGGTAGCGGTGAATCGATGAAGGCGTAGCTGACCTGAGGATAGCGATCCATCATGATGCGCGTCTCATCGGGGAGCAGGGGGGCGAGGAGGATGGCGTCGACCTTGTTCTCCATGACCCGGTCGACCGTCTCAAGGAACGTCTTGGGGTCCAGGCGGTCATATTCGCCGAGCTCGATGGAGACGGAGAGCTGTGCAAGCTCCTTGACCGCCTTCATGACCCCATTGTAGATGAGCCGCCAATAGCCCAACTCTGAGTGGAGGGCTGGGAGGATGACACCGATGGTATAGGTCTTTTGCAGTTTCAGGTTCCGTGCAAACGCGTTTGGTTGGTAGCCATACTCGTCGATGATGGCCATGATGGTCTCCACCGTCTTCGGGGCTACACGTCCACGGTTATGCAGCACGCGGTCAACCGTCCCGATCGAAACCCCGGCCAGCCGGGCAATCTCTGCAATAGTCATTACATACCCCCACTCCACCCATCAATTGCGTTAAACGATATCCCCAGACCCGACAAGAAGTCAAGCTCAGGATTTTTTACAGGAACAATCAATTCCATATTATTCATTGCGTAA
Organism: uncultured Spirochaetales bacterium; assembly: GCA_937902565.1. Taxonomy (GTDB): domain Bacteria; phylum Spirochaetota; class Spirochaetia; order Sphaerochaetales; family Sphaerochaetaceae; genus Sphaerochaeta. Next base: position 3,259 of record CALFMX010000009.1, on the reverse strand, counting down.
TAACATGATAGCGTTATCAATTTGATCCTCATATCTCCATAGCTTCACAACACAGGAGCCATTGGCGCATCGCGTTAACGAAAACGCACGCTCATGGAGTTCCCCCATGTTCCGACACTCCCCCTGCCAATCTGCCACCCATCACAATCATAGGCAATGGATGCCATCAGGCCTATACATAACGGTAACGTACACGCCAACTGAAAATGAGCGGCAATTAATGATATACGCATATAATTAGTTTATATATAACTATTTATATGCATTTCATTAAAATTGAATTTTCTTGACAATGCGTTTAAACCATGGGAATATAATTAGTGTTTACGTACACATGTTTTCAACTTCGTCCTTGCCCTGTGTATTGAGCCATGATCGACACTCCTGGAGAACACGGACCACAGGGCATTGGGGAGTGAGGTACGGCGGCTCTGCAATTGCCTGGGCAGGCCGAACAGTGTACCGTGGTTGGCACAGCACGAGCAAAAGGAGAATACGGGTGATGGATACATTGAACATTTGGTTCCTTACCGGAAGCCAGGACCTCTACGGGGATGATGCACTGCATCAGGTCACAGAGCACATACAAAAGATGGTCGCTACATTGAATGAGAGCGGGAGCCTCCCCCTCCCCCTGGTGGAGAAGCCTGTGCAGAAGTCATCCGGCCAGATCCTGGCAACCATCCGCCAAGCCGAAGCCGACCCCTCCTGCGGGGGCATCGTCTGCTGGATGCACACCTTCAGCCCTGCCAAGATGTGGATCGCAGGGCTTTCGGTCCTCACCAAGCCATTCTTGCATCTGCACACCCAGTTCAACGAACAGATCCCCTTCTCGACGATGGACATGGACTTCATGAACCTCAACCAGAGTGCCCATGGCGATCGTGAATTCGGCTACATCACCGCCCGCATGAATCTCAGGAGGACCGTCATCGCCGGCCACTGGTCCCACAAGGAGACACAGGAGCGCATCGGGCGCTGGATGCGATCAGCTGCCGCAGTGGCGGAGAGCCGCAACCTGGTGGTGGTACGGTTCGGGGACAACATGCGTGATGTTGCGGTCACCGATGGAGACAAGGTCGAGGCGATGATCACGTTCGGCTGGTCGGTCCCCTACTTCGGCATCGGGGACCTGGTCGATATGATGGGCTCCATCCCCACGGGGGATGTCTCTGCCCTGATCGAGGAGTACCGCTCCTCCTACACCCTCAGGGAGGGCATGGACGAGGCGTTCTTCCTTGGGCAAGTCACCGAACAGGCGCGAATCGAGCTGGCACTCGAGAAGTTCCTCACCCAGCAGAATGCGAAGGCGTTCTCCACGAACTTCCAGGACCTGCACGGCATGAAGCAGCTGCCCGGCCTGGCGGTCCAACGCCTGATGGGCAAGGGGTACGGCTTTGCCGGTGAGGGGGACTGGAAGATCGCAGCCCTCGTCCGGATCTTGAAGCGGATGGGAGAGGGCCTTGAAGGCGGCACCTCCTTCATGGAGGACTACACCTACAACCTCGAGCCGGGCAACATGCTCGACCTCGGCGCCCATATGCTGGAGGTCTGTCCCTCCGTCGCAAAGGGCCGCCCATCGCTTGAGGTCCACCCGCTGGGCATCGGGGACCGGGAGGATCCGGCACGGCTCGTCTTCGATGGCAGCGCAGGGCCTGCCCTCTGCGCCTCCATCATCGACCTGGGCCACCGCTTCAGGATGGTCATATCGGAGGTGGAGACGGTAGACTCCCCCCACTCCTTCGACCAACTGCCGGTTGCCCGCGTCCTCTGGAAGCCGCTGCCCGACCTCATCACGGCCAGCGAGGCGTGGATCCTCGCAGGCGGGGGCCACCACACCGCCTACTCGACCGCCCTCGATGCCACCTACCTCACCACCTTCGCCGAGATGATGGGCATCGAAGCGATCACGATCGGGGACGGGACCAGTATCAACCAATTCAGAAACGAACTGAGGTGGAACGAGGCGTACTGGGGCCGGGGCTCCCTGGTCTGATCCACCACACCGCCGGGCTCATATCGAGCCCGGTTTCTATTTGATCTGCACACTCGTAGAGCCGTCCTGCTGGACGGCGTGGCCAACACACGCAGAGTAGTGCAGGAAATCCATAGTTTGGCTCTTCTAGCAAGAGGTAACGTACACGCTAATTAATTTTTTCTGATTATTTCCTCTTAAAAATTATTTAATTTATCTAATATATACACTTATATGATTTCCAATATTGGATAAAATTTCTTGACAACCATATTGAACAGTGCGAATATTATAGTATGTTTACGTACACACTACTGTTGTACATCGAAGAGTAGCCATTCGTGTGATTCGTATCCAGCTGGTTTGAGGGAGTGGCAAAGCGTGTACCGTCTTTCCCACTCATCGCTTCTGGAGAACCCAAGGGAGGTTCATCTTGAACGTAGCCAAAGACAGCCGGTATACAGTCGACCTTCAAAGCCTGAACGTGACCGACCCACTCTTCTCCCACTATATCGACCTGGTCGCCACCGTCGTGATTCCCTACCAGTGGGAGATCCTCAATGACCGGATCGAGGGGGCGGCCCACTCCCACTGCCTCGAGAACTTCCGTATCGCCAGCGGGTTGACACAGGGAGCATACTACGGGCAGGTCTTCCAGGACAGCGACCTCTACAAGTGGCTTGAGGCCCTCGCCTACTGCCTGAAACGGGGCCAGGCAGCCTCATTCGAGGAAGTCGGGGACGAGGCTATCGCCCTGATAGAAGGGGCTCAGTTGAGCGACGGCTACCTACACACCTACCATATCATCAACGGCATCGAGGGGCGCTGGACCAACCTCCTGGAGACCCATGAGCTCTACTGCGCCGGTCACCTCATCGAGGCAGCCGTCGCCTACCGGGAGGCTACCGGCAAGGACCGTCTCCTCAACGTCGCCATCCGCCTCGCCGACCTGATCTGTCGCACCTTTGGTCCGGCTGATCGGCAGATCCATGGCTACCCCGGCCACGAGGAGATCGAGCTCGCCCTGATCAAGCTCTACCGTCACACCGGCGAGGCGCGCTATCTCGAGACAGCCCGTTACTTCCTCGATACCCGTGGAAGCGAGCCCAACTACTTCAAGGCCGAGATCGAGCGGCGGGGCGGTAAGGGCATCTATGCAGAGTTCACGGACTTCGACCTCACCTATGCACAGGCACACATGCCTCCGGTCGACCAGCGGGACGCGGAAGGCCATAACCGTATCGGTGACTTCTTTTTTGGTGGTGAGTTTATAATTGTACTTCA
>CALFMX010000008.1 GCA_937902565.1 uncultured Spirochaetales bacterium | reverse complement strand
CACTGGGCTACAGCACCTTCACCCAGAGCGTGAACATCGACAAGGCCGAGACCCGTGGCGCCGAACTGGCCGCCCACGTCGACCTGCTCGATGCGGACACAGAGACAGACACCGGGCACATCACCCTCACCCACGCCAAGCGGAATGAGGATGGGACCCTCGAGCCCACCTGCGATGCAACAACCTGCGTCTGGGCATGGCGTGATGACAAGCGGGGTACCCTCACCCCGCTTGAGGGACACGTCCAGCTCCTCGACGTCGACTTCGCCTATGTCGGGGACAACCTGGTACTCAAGGATGTCTCCATCGACGCCCAGCCGGGCAAGAAGATCGCCTTGGTGGGGGCCACCGGGGCGGGCAAGACGACGATCACCAACCTGATCAACCGCTTCTACGACCTTGCCGACGGCAAGATCCGCTACGACGGGATCAACATCAACCGCATCAAGAAGGGGGAGCTGAGACGGAGCCTGGGAGTGGTCTTGCAGGATGTCCACCTCTTCAGCGATACGGTCATGGAGAACATCCGCTACGGACGCCTCGATGCCACCGATGAGGAGGTCATCGAGGCAGCGAAGTTGGCCAACGCCGACTTCTTCATCTCCCACCTACCCCAGGGCTACCAGAGTGAGCTCGCGGCAAGCGGGGGCTCGCTCTCCCAGGGCCAGCGCCAGCTCATCTCGATCGCCCGGGCAATCGTCGCCAATCCACCGGTACTGGTCCTCGACGAAGCGACCAGCTCCATCGACACCTACACCGAAGCGGTCGTCCAGCAGGGCATGGACGCCCTGATGGCGGGACGCACCGTCTTCGTCATCGCCCACCGCCTCTCGACGATCCGCAACGCCGACATGATCATGGTCCTCGACGGGGGACGCATCATCGAGGCGGGGACCCATGAGGAGCTGATGGAGCGCCAGGGCCAGTACTGGCGCCTCTATACCGGAGTCTTCGAGCTGGAGTAAGCGAGGAGGATCATCATGAAGAGGGAGGGCAGACAAACGTCTGCCCCCTTCTTGTATGGTGCTGTGGCCAAGGCCACGGTCAGGTGGACGAACGGGTGACCAATACAATCCCTGCCACCACCAGCGGCAGTGAGATCAGGTACTCAGGCTTCAGCACCGACTCACCGAGGAAGAGGGCGGAGAGCAACGTCCCGCTGACCGGGATCAGGAAGTTGAAGATGGTGATGGAGCTGACCTTGTTGTACTTGAGCAGGAGCGTCCAGAGCGAGAAGGCGACCGCGCTGAGAGCGGCAAGGTAGAGGAGCAACAGGTAGCCGCCACCACTGCTCTTCGGGAACGAGGCTCCCATGAAGAGGCCGATTAACAGGAGGATGAACCCTCCGATGAAGAGCTGCAGGGCGGTCATCAACACTGGGTCCACCCGCTTGCTCAGCCGCTTGCTGAAGAGGGCACTGAAGGAGTGGAGGAAGGCGGCGATGACGATGAAGCCCTCACCGGTGAGGGTGAAGGAGAGGCCGAGGGTATCATCGAGGTTGACGAGGATAACGGCGGCAAAGCCGAGGATGATTCCGATCGCCTTCTTGATGGTCACCTTGTCATCGCTGTAGGCGAAGTGGGCGAAGAGGGCCGCAAAGAAGACCGACGAGCTGTTGAGGATCGAGCTCTTCGCACCACTGGTGTAGGAGACGCCGATGTAGAAGAAGGTATAGTGGATCGTCGTCTGCAACAGGGCAAGAACCCCCACCTTGGCCCAATCACCTCCGCTCAACGATGTGAGCGGCCGCTTCTCATGGGGCTGGAAGGCACGGAAGAGGAAGACGAGGAGCCCGCTAAGGAGAAAGCGCAAGCCCGCGAAGGCCATCTTGGCCGCCGTGTCATCACTGCCGACAGAGAAGAAGATATAGCCTTGCTTGATCGCGGGGTATGCACTACCCCAAAGGATACCGCACACGCTTGCCAGAAGAATGGCGACGGCAGGTCGGGCCAAGAACGGTTTTTTCTGTTCCATATACTATAAATGCTCCTTGCAAAAGAGGTGGAAGTCCGCAAAGCTGCCTCGACGCAGTGACTCGATGCTCCAATTGTTCCGGTTGATGAGGCAGTCGGTGACCAGGTACGTCTCCATGCCAAGCTCGCTGACGACCATGTCCTCACCGACATCATTGCCCACCATCAGGCACTCTGAGGCACTGCGGCCGATGGAGGCAAGCAGCGAGCGATAGTACGCAAGGTGGGGCTTGGTGTAGTGGCAGTGCTCATAGGTGGTGATCGTCTTGAACATCCCCGGTTCAAGGCCTGCCCAACCGATGCGGGCATGGGTGGCCTGGAAGGGGAAGAGCGGGGCGGTGGCCAGGACGAGGTCATAGCCTTTGCCCCCGAGGTACTCCACCACCTCCCGTGAGAGGGGGTTCTGCTTCGAGCTGGTGGCCAGCTGGTCGAACACCTCGCTATAGAAGGGGGTGAAGCGGGCATTGAAGTGCTCGCTCTCGATTCCGCTCGCCTGAAAGAAGGCACGGTCGAAGCGCTCCTTGTTGGTCAGTGACCCATCAGCGTCTTTGAGCATGGCCATCATGCCAGCCATCAGCCCATCGGAGGCTGCCTTCGAATCGTAGCCGAGATGCTCACAGTGCTCTCGAAAGAGGGTGAAGTACCCATGTGCGAACGCTTCATGATCGAGGGGCAGGAGGGTCCCATCCAAATCGAAGAGGATGGTGGTGATGGCGTCAAGACTCATGGCCTGATAGTAGGATGAATGGAGAAGGAGGGTCAACCAAGGTTTGGGTGGCCCTGGGCCCTACACCCCCTTACACAAAAAAACCCCCAGGGAAAAGGAGGTTAAACCCTGGGGGAACAAAAGGAGGTTAGAAAAAATCCGATTTCGTTGCTAGCCAACCTAGGAAGGCAGCATGTCGTTCTCTTTCTGAGAAGAACACTACCGAAAGCAGAAAAAAACGTCAAGCACTTTTTCTCTTTTTTTAGAAGATTCTGCACCTTGACTACCTTCATACCTCGGGAGCTCCGAACTTCCTATTCTTGAGCTCTTATATCTTTGAATATCTGGTCTCTACCCTCTCCCCCCACCACCTTGCACGGCAGTTCAAGCACTACACTACAGTCCTAAGGAACAAGAAGAACCTCTTGGAGACCATTAGTTCGTTGACGAAGAACAACACTGTCCTCACCACCACGGCGCAGGATTTGAACCTCCACCGCAATACGGTACTCAACCGCTATTCAACCCTGCGACAGATACTTTCCCTCGATCCGCTCTACTTCGATACCGACCGTGCAAACCTGCGTGCCTATTCGCTGTACAGCAACAAGAGGATTACCTTACAGGCTGGAATCGTGATTCAACCCAACAGTGTACTCCATCGCGGTATGCAGAAGCTGGTACAACTCATAGAACAGAAAAGCAAGGGGGTGATTTTGCTCAACCTGCACACTCTCTCGATGTCAGGTAACAACAAGCTACTCTTCGATTTGGTATCACGCAACGCCTTAGACATGGCCGTTCTCTCCACCAGTGTTCTCAATGACGCGACTAACAACCGGTCGAAGGTCCTTGAGTTGCCGTTTTTGTTTCAGTCATATAACCAGGCCCGAAAGATCCTCAACACGAGATTCCTGGATATCATCAACGCCTCGCTCTCTTCGGGCGGTATTAGGTGTCTCGGCTTCTGGTCCATGGGCTGGCGCTATATTACATCACAAGATTCCCCGGTACTCGTTCCCGCTGATCTAAAGAACCGAAAAATACGTATCATGCACAATGACACAATTTCACAGTACTTCGAGATGATGGGGGCTACCCCAATCAAAATGCACTATGGTGATGTCATCAAGGCTTTACAGAGCGGCATCGTCGACAGCCAGGAGAATCCTTACAGCAACACGTTGGAGATGGGTTTCTTCAAGTACCAGCAGTTCATCACCCAACTGAAGTATCACCTCAGTGTTGAATCGTGCATCATTTCGAAAACACGATGGAACTCCCTGGATGCAGAACACCAAGAGATTATTGCATCAGCAATGAACGAGACCACCGAATGGATTTTTACTGAACAACAACAATTCAACCAGAAGTGTAAAAAGATTCTCGTTGAAGACCATGGCCTGCAACTTTTGACCCCGTCGGCCAAGGAAGAGCAGCAATGGAGGAGCCATAGCCTACCGTTGTACAAGGAGTATCCACATAAGGATCTGCTCAAACTCTTTTCGACAACATGGAGCGGCGCATGACAACACTGCAACAAGTCGACACGCTCCATGGTTTGCTCGAGGCTTCTCTGCCCCATGCGTCAATCGTCGTTATGGACACGCTCAATACGATCATTCTTGGAGACAGAAATGCCCAAAGCAACACCTTCACTTTCTCAGGTAAACGGGAATCGACGACAGTGACCGTCGATGGAGAGCCTTATTCAAAAATCGGTATTCCACTGCTGGACACCTACCAGATTTGGATTAGCGTACCCCTGGTTTACTACCCTGACCTCTCCACCATATTCCGCATGGTTGACAGAATGGTGGCCGCAGTCTTTGTTGACACATCCATTTCGGTGCTTCACCGGCGCAACCACCACAACGAGCTGCAGATCTTCTTTGACCAGATCTTTCACTCAGGGGATACCAACCAACACATCTACACCTCCCTGCTTGCGGCCAACCTTGGCATAGACCTCTCCGTACCCAGGATGGCGTGTATCATCGAGTTCCCTGACAACACCCCAGCGGAGCACATGCGTATCTCGGCGGAGCACCTGACAACACTTCGGCAGGGATCAATGCAGGACATCATCGGAAGTTTCGGCACCCTACTCATCTATTTTCTCAATACGAACGTCGCCACCTATAATCGCAAAGTGTTCGAGACGGAGATAGAATCAGTCCAGAGGGCGCTCTCCTCACTGTCAGGATCGATGGTTCGGATAGCCATTGACGGGTTTGTGGAAACCCTTTCTGACTACACTCAGAGCTTTTCCACCATCCACGACATCCTCCACCTCCCGAGCACGAAGTCCAAGACAATCCTCTTTTCCGAGGATTTCTTGTTTGAACGAATTATCCTCTACTCTGAAAAGGAACAGCTCGATCATTACTTTGCCCCTTCACTGACGCTCCTAAAAGATGCCCCCCACCTACTACAGACCATCGAGGCTTTGGTGACAAACAACATGGACCTCTTTGCTGCCGCGACCACACTGAAGGTACACCGCAACACCGTTGTGTTTCGGCTCAAGCACATCTCATCGATCTTGGGATTGAACCCCATACACAACGACAACGACCGCCTAGCACTCCATTTGCTCTACCACTACTATCTGAGCAAGCAATGACGACCCACCTCAACCGAAGTCATAATTCTTCATCGAGTTGGGTTGCCGGGTGTTCTCCAGGACGTCCCGCCACAACGCTCCCTCGAGGTCGACGTGGTTGCGCTTTGAGACCGCCACCTTGATCGGCAGGTGAACAAAGCGGTTGTGGAGCTGGCCGATGAGCAGCTGGGTCTTGCCGGCCATGGCCGCATGCACTGCATGGGCGCCGAGGCGGGCACAGTAGATCGAGTCGTAGGAGTCGGCCGGGGCACTGCGGATGATATAGGAGGGATCGATGTATTTCACGTTCACCTCGATCCCCTCCTTCTTGAAGTAGGCAGTGATCTGATCCTTGAGGAAGATGCCGATATCATGGAACTTGATATTGCCCGACGCATCGGTCTCCGTGCTCTTGGGAAGCAGATCCTGCCCGGCGCCTTCGCTGACCAGCACCACTGCGTGCCCACGGTCGAGGATCCGGCGCCTGAGGTGCTCCAAGAACCCGTTGGGCCCCTCTAGGTCGAAGGGGTTCTCAGGGATCAGGCAGAAGTTCACGTCACTCTGGGCCAGGGAGGTGTTGGCTGCGATGAAACCCGACTCACGGCCCATCACCTTGACCAGGCCGATGCCGTGGATCGAGTTCCTCGCCTCGACGTGGGCTCCCCTGACCACCGGGACGGCCATCTGGACGGCGGTGTCGACGCCGAAGGATGATTGGATCAACGAGAGGTCGTTGTCGATTGTCTTGGGGATTCCGATGACGGAGATCTTCAAGCCCCGCCGCTTGATCTCCTCGTAGATATCGTAGGCACCGCGCAGCGTCCCGTCACCGCCGATGGTGACCAGGATGTTGATGTTCATCTTCATCAGCGAGTCGACGATCTCATCGACCTGCTTGCCGCCGCCACGCGCCGATCCCAGGATCGTGCCACCCTTCTCCTGGATGTCATCTACCAGATCCGGGTCGAGGGGGATGACCGGCCAGGGGCTGTTCTCGAGCAGCCCTTGATACCCGAACTGGATCCCGCTGATGCGCCTGACCCCGTAGCGATACCAGAAGCACGGCACGGATGACGTTGTTCAGACCCGGGCAGATGCCCCCGCAGGTACAGATCGCCGCGTGCACATGCGGAGGGTTGAAGTAGATCTTCTCCCGTGGCCCGGCAAGCTCGAGGGTCTCCTCGTGGCGGGGGATCGGGTGGCCACTCTCATCGATGTCGGTATCAATGCCAAAGAGGATGTGATCATCATCGCTGACGTAGGCTGCCTGTCCATCGTTTTGCGTGGTGCTCATCAGGATTGGGTTGGCTATCTTGGTCTCCCCAAGGCTGGGAATGGTGAAATCCATCGTTTCATTGCTCATCATCGTGCTTCTCCTCAGTGGTATCATATCGATCGAACAGCTCTCCGAGCCCGGCGCTGAACGCCTCATAGGAGGCCTCGGTACTCCGTTTTGCTTCTTGCTCAAACTGTCTGTACAGGGCGATGAACTCGTGGCCGAAAGGGGTGAGCTTCGCACCGCTTCGGCTCGAACCACCCTTCTGCCGGTTGAGGACGGCGACACCGAGCTCCCGCTCGAGGTTCTGCACCATGGCAAGCGCCTTGGTGTAGGAGATTCCCAGGCTCATCGCCCCTTGACGGAGCGAACTGTGCTCTGCCACCTTTTCAAGGAGCCAGAGCACCCCGATGCCCATGAACTTGTCGCCCTCCTCATCAATGAGGTAGAGCTTTACCTTCAGCTCCATGCCTCTCCTGCCGCCTTGTAGACCAGGTCCACCAGCTCCTCTATCTTATCACACTCCACCGAGCAATAGGCAAGACGGAGGGTGACATCAGCGATGTTGATACACCCCACCTGGTACTCCGTCAGAAGGTAGCGCCTCAGCGTCTCGGCACTCCCCTTGGTCTTGAAGGCCATGAAGTAGCCGCTGTTGAAGGGGTGTGGCACGAGCAGGGTGTTGCCCTCATGCTTCTTGAGCGCCTTGCGCAGGATATCATAGCGCTTCTTCATCTCGTCGAAGACCCCCTGCTTGTCCCGCGCATAGTTCGCCCCGTCCTGCATGGCCGAGAGCAGGAGCGACTGGCCGGGCTTGTCACAGTTGGAGACGGTGGAGCGGATGATGCCCAACGTGCGCTTGTTCAGCGCATCGAGGTGCTCATCGGTGAAATCCTTCGAGCCGTAGGTGACAAAACCAATCCTGAAGCCCCAGACCAACTCCTCCTTCGTCGCGGCGTCACACTTGACGGCGAAGATGTTGGAGTGGGCATCACAGAGGGAGGCAAAGAGACTCTCCCTGCCAACCTCGCTCTCGAAGAAGAGGCCGAAGTACGCATCGTCACTGATGACCATGAGCTCGTACCCCTCATCGGCGAGGGAGACCAGGGAGGCGACGATCGCCTCCATCTCCGTCTTGGTGGGGGTGTAGCCGGTCGGGTTGTTGGGGAAGTTGAGCAGGAGACGGCCTCGCTTGGATGGAATCGAGCGCAGCGCGCTGACCATCGCCTCGACATTGAAGCCACCCTTGTCGTTGTAGAAGGGGAAGCTGACGATCTTGGCGTCCAGCTGATGGACGTAGATCAGCTCATAGTTGTCCCATGCAAGGTCGGGGACAACGAGGGTATCGCCGGCCTGGAAGAAGAGCTGGCCGATGATTGAGAGGCCGTGGGTTAGCCCTGCGGTGACGATCGGGAGGCTGAATTTCTTCTTCTCAAGTGTCGGATTCTTCTTGACCATCTCCTCCTTCCACCGGGCCCTGAGGCGCTGGTCCCCGCCCCCCGGGGCGTAGGCAAAGATGTCGGCGGGCTTGAAGGTGGTCGTATCGAACTTGTTGTAGATGTCAGTGAGGTGCATCGGTTGGCCACCCGAGGTTGACATGCCCACCGTTGCATTGAAGCGTTTGGCTTGTGAGCCCGCCTCAGCTGCCTGGGCCACTATCCCCTTGGGGAAGAAGATCCGTCGTCCTACGTCACTGAGCATTGCATCAGCGATGGTACCTTTGAGTGCTTCGTTGAGTTCGATAGCTAATGGGTGCATGGCATATCCTCCTGAGATACCATTAGTATATACACAGTTTCTTAGGTAAAGTCACGTTAAAAGAGTTCTCCTTGCTCATTTGATAAGTTTTTATCTGGTTTATTGAGCAATGAGATAAAAGTCTCCTCATCTATGATTGTCACACCGAGCTCTTCGGCCTTCTTCCGTTTGCTCCCGCCCCCTGACCCGGCAAGCAGGTGGGTGGTGTTCCCCGTCACCGTTGAGGTGGTCCGACCACCGTGGCGCTCCACCTCCTCCATCGCCTTTGAACGTGGGTTGAAGTGCTCGAAGCTGCCGGTGACGCACCACACCTGGCCGGTGAAGCGTCCATCACCCGTCACCTCGCCTGCCTCCGCCTCCATGGAGAGACCCAGGCTGGCAAGGGCGGCGATCCGCCGTCGCATCACGGGGTCAGAGAGGGCGGTGATGTAGGTCTCGGCGCTCCGCTGTCCAATCTGCTTGATGGCGGTCAGCCGTTCCGTGTCGTGGGCATCGACGACAGCGAGGATTTTTTCCATCGAATCGAGGCCCGCCTCGATGAGGATCTGCACCCCCTTCTTGCCGAGATCGGGGATGCCCAAGGCGGTGAGGACCGTACTGAAGGGGCGGCCCTTGGAGGAGGCAACCCCCTCGACTATGAGGGCGATCTTGCGCTCCCCGAAGCCAGGCTGGCCACCGAGGACCGCTTCGTAGTCGATCCGGTAGATGTCATCGATATCGGCGAGGGCTCCCAGCTCCATCAGGGAGGCGATCGTCTCGGGGCCGAAGCCCTCGATGTCCATGCCACCCTTGCCGGCGAAGAACTCCAGACGCCCCCGCACCTGGGCAGGGCAGTGGGTATTGGGGCAGAAGGAGTGCGCCCCCTCCTTTACCACGACGGTGTGGCAGACCGGGCAGCGTGGGGGCAGGTGCCAGATCGATGAACCCTCCCCCTTCTCCAGAACCCGCTCCACCGCCGGGATCACATCGCCACGGCGGGAGATCTCGACGGTGTCCCCCACCCCCAGCTCGAGCATCGAGATGTAGTCCTGGTTATGGAGGGTGACGTTGCTGATCGTGGAGCCACCGAGGGCCACCGGCTTCAGGCGGGCCACCGGCGTGATACGCCCGCTGCGCCCCACCTGCACGTCGATATCGAGCACGACCGTCTGCGCCTGGGGGGATTCGAACTTGTATGCCATCGCCCAGCGTGGGTGGTGGCCGCTATACCCCAGCCGTGCCCGCGCCTCGAGGTCGTTGACCTTGGCCACCAGGCCATCGATCTCATACCCGAGAGAGGAGCGCTTCCCCGTCTCCGCCTCAATGTAGGAGGCCAGGTCCAAGAAACTGAGCCCGAACCCCTCCAAACCCGCCTGGGCGAGCTCCTCCTCTGCGCGCCGGCGATCGGTATGGAAGTATGCAAAATTCTTATTCAGCCGGAAGCCCCACCGGGCCAGTTGGCTGAGGATCGCAAGGTGCGACTGCTCCTCCCCCTCCCAAAACCCCTCGTAGACAAAGATATCGAGCGGGATCCTGGCCACTTCCCGGCTCTTGTTGCGCCTGATCGTCCCGGCGGCGAGGTTGCGTGGGTTGGCGTAGGGGATCTCCTGGGTGGCATTGAGGAGCTCAAAGGAGTCCTTGGGCAGGTAGATCTCCCCACGCACCGCCACCGAGGCCTCGGTGGGGATCGATAGCGGGATGCTGGCGATCGTCTTCACATTCTCGGTGACATCGTTTCCCACAAAGCCGTTGCCACGGGTCAGGGCCCGGTCGAGGAGTCCCCCCTCGTAGTAGAGGACGATCGAGATGCCGTCAATCTTCTCCTCGATGACGATGCCCACCTCGCTCTGGCCCTTCTTCTCGGTCTTTTCGATCCAGTCGAGCAGCTCCCCTGCCGTGTACGACTTGTCGAGGCTGAGCACCGGGATGGTGTGTTCACGCTCGGCAAGCGAGGTATCGAGGTCGCTGCCGACCCGCTGTGTGGGGCTGTCGGAGAGCCGGAGGTCCGGGTGTGACGCCTCAAGGGCGAGCAGGCGGTCGAAGAGGCGGTCATATTCGGTATCGCTGACCTGGCTGCGACCCTCGACATAGTACGATCGTTGATACGCCGTCAGCTGCTCGCTGAGGCGCTTGATCTCGGCTTTCACATCACTCATGGGTCAATTGTATGCTCTTGGACGAAAAGATTGCAAGAACCCACGCATTGCCTTGATTAGAAGTGCGTGGTATCGTTTGGACTACGAACGAGGTTCATAGTGACAGAGAAACGCCCCCCCACGCCCATCCACGGTACCCTCTTCGCCCGTATCATCCGCACGACGGTTGCTGAGGGCAGGATCAGTGCCATCTCCCTGCCAAAACTCGACAACCGTTTCATCGTGGTGGGCACCCGTGATATCGGGGGGACCAACCGCATCAAGGCGATAGTCAACGCAATGCCGCTCTTCACCTCCTCGACCGTCGCCTACAAGGGCCAGCCGATCCTCGCGATCTTCGGACCCGACAGTGAATCGGTCGAACTCGCCGCCCGCGAGGTGGTCATCGAGTACGAGCAGGAGGAAGAGCAGCAGACGAGCGCCTACAGCGCCACCCCCTACACCTACTCCTTCGGCTCCCTCAGTGATGCAATCGTCGGTGACGAGATGGCCACCATCGAGCGGACCTACCAGTACGGTGCCCTCGAGTCAGCGAGCAATACCCTCTCAGTGGTCAGTGCCGAACTCGACGGCGATGATCTGCACATCAGGGTCCCCACCCAGTGGCCGAACCACGTGCGTGATACGGTAGCCGATGTGACCGGTCATCCAAAGAAGCGGATCTTCGTCCACAGCACGAGTTTCCATGCCCCGCACGACGAGATGCTCCTCACCCCTTCGGCCCATGCCGCGATCGCCGCCCTCGGCGCGCTCAAAAGCGGCACCAACGTCCGCCTCTTCAGCTCCTTCACCAGCCGGCACCCCAGACTGAAAGTGACACGCACAAGCTGGTATACCCCCGACGGGCAGGTCCATGCAGAGAAGGTCGATGCACAGGTCGACCAGGGTGCCTTCCTCTTCTTCAGCGACGAGATGGCCAACCACCTCATCGCAGGGCTCACCCCGATCTACCATCTCGACGCCCTGTCGGTCTCGATCACCTTCGCCTCCAGTGCCAAGAGCCCGGCGCACTTCTACGGGGACCTGGGGTACAGCGATGCCCTCTCATCCACCGAGGCCCACTACAACTCCCTCTCGAGGCTCGTCGGCTTCAACCCCCTCACCTGGCGGCTCAAGTACATCGATGATGGGGCTGCCCACGCCATCAAGACGGAGAAACGGGCCAAGCTCAAGGAGGTGCTGGAGGAGGTGAGCCAGCGATCGGGCTTCCTGCGCAAGCACGCAGCCTACCAGATGCAGGCCCAGATGAAGGTAAAGCTCTCCACCTTCATCAACTACAGCAGGGGGATCGCCCTCTCCTGCGCCGCAGGTATCAGCGGCTTCTCATCAGAGTGCCGCCACATACCCCAGCAGCCGGTGCAGGTCACCCTCAACCCCAACAACAAGGTGGAAGTCAACACCTCCCTGCCCTCCTCCGGGTCCAGCGCCGAAGTGTGGAAGCAGATCATCAGCGACGAGCTCTCCATCGAGAAGGGGGATATCAGCTTCACCGAGGATGGCTCGAGAATCATCGACAGCGGACCGACCGTCCTGTCGGTGCCCATCGGCAGGATGCCGCAGCAGATCAAGCGGGCATGCGCCCTCATCAAGGAGAAGCGGTTCGTACAACCCCTGCCGATCTGCGAGAGCGTCCTCTCACCCCGCCAGGGCGGGGCCAACACCACCCTCTTCACCTCCAACACCTGGGTGGCGGTTGTCCTGGAGCTGGAGATCGACGCCATCATGCTCCAGCCGGTCATCAGGTCGGTCTGGACCACGATTTCGACGCCAAAGGCCCCCAATGAGAAGACGGTGAAGGCCAAGGCACGCCAATTGATAGTCAGGACCCTGAAGGAGGCTGGCGGGGTGCTCTCAAACGATGCCAGCTTTGACGTCGATATCAACATCATCAGCGAGGGAGACCAGGTGCCCTCCTCCATCAGCAGTGCAGTACGGGCCGCGGTCGACAGCGCCTTCATCTCAGCAGTCGAACAGGCCCTCGGCAACCCAGTGACGACGTTCCCCGTCGATGGGAACGTCCTGCTGGCCGCCATCAAGGGGAAGTCATGAAGATAGAGTGCACTATCGACGGCAAGGCCCTCACCCTCTCCGTCAACTCCAACAAACCGCTCTCATTGATCCTCATGGAGGATCTTGAGAACCAAAGCCTGGCCAGCTACTGCCGGGGAAACGCCTGTGGCAACTGCGTCGTGCTCTTCAACGACGAGGCGGCCCTCAGCTGTCTCATCCCCGCCTTCCGCATCAGGGGGGCGAAGATCAAGACCTTCGAGAGTTTCCAACGCAGTCGCCAGTACCGGGATATAGAGCGCGCCTACAAGGCGATTGGCAACAGGCCCTGCCCCTCCTGCTTCAATGCCAAGACGCTGATCATAGAGTCAATCCTCCAGGACCTCACCACCGATACCGGGCATCCCTCTGCCTCCACACCCTCCAAAGAGGTGGTGCTGGACAAGGCGAAGGTGGCGCGTGAATTGAGCTTGAACTCCTGCCAATGCATGGATATGGCAGAGCTCATCCAAATCGTCGAGATTGCCCTGGGCTACCGCAATAGGAGGCGCCGTGTACGAAGGAGTTAGGTCCCCACTAATCTATACCCCCCGGACCATCGGTGAGTTTGCCACCGTTATCCGCCGCCACCCCCAGGCGATCCTCTGGGCAGGGGGCACCTACCTGATGAGCCAGCCAGACTACTATCCGGGCGAGGCGAAGGATGGGATCATCGACCTCTCCCATATGGAGGAGCTGAAGCGCATCACCCGAAACGATCGCTACGTCGAGATCGGGGCGATGGTCACCGCCCGCCAGCTCCTGTCGACAGGCCGCCTGCTCCTGCCCCCAATCCTCCAGCAGACATTACAATCGTTGGGCACCCAGGTCGTACGCCGCCAGATCACCATCGGCGGAGCGCTGTGCATCAGCGACACCCGCCTCTCCCTCTCGACGACGCTGGCGGTCCTAGCCGCCTCAGCGGAGGTGAAGCTCTATAACGACAGCAAGGTGACCACGCACTGGATTCCGGTGGCAAAGCTCTACGACAAGGAGGGGAAGCTCAACCTCGGGTCGAAGAGTGCGCTCTTGACCCGGATCAGGATCGGCCTTGAGTTCGGCGATTTCCAGCGCTTTGTCCTCTTCGGGGACCCTATCCGAAAGAGCAGTGAGTGTGGTATAGTTGCCCTTCATGCAAAGCGGGAGCAGAACAGCCTCTCCAAGGTGCAGTTCTGCGTCACCTTCCCCCGCAAGGCATTCCACATCAGCAAGGACATTGAGTCCAAGCTGTCGGGTTCGGCTCTGCCGATTCATCCTGAGAAGGTCAACTCGCTCAGCTATGAGCTGGTGGCCGAATTGACAAAGATGCACAACACGATCAGCGATCTGCAACTGGAACGGGCACGGCGGATCTTCGAGTCCTTCCTCCACGACCTGAACAGCCAATCGCTCTCCTAGGGTGCATACAACAGGGGTCCTATGAACGATTACACGACGGGGCACACGTTTGTCCACCTACACAACCATACCGACTTCTCCCTCCTCGATGGGGCCGCCCCCATTCCCAAATACATGGAAAAGGCCAAGAGTCTGGGCATGGAGGCCCTGGCCATCACCGACCACGGCAACATGTTCGGGGCCATACGCTTCTACAACGCTGCCCGGGAGGCGGGCATCAAGCCGATCATCGGCTGCGAGTTCTACTGCAATCCCGCCGACCACACCGAGCGGCCCGTCTCCGGTGGCAAGCGAACCCACCAGTACCACCTCATCCTCCTGGCGATGAACGAGGTCGGGTACCACAACCTGATGAAGCTCAACAGCGCCGCCTATACCAGTGGGTTCTACTTCCGTCCCCGTATCGACGACCGGTTGCTGGAAGAGCACAACGAGGGCATCATCTGCCTCTCGGCGTGCCTCGGCGGCGAGATCCTGCAGCACCTCCTCGCCGGTGATTACGAAGAGGCGAAGAGGCGGGCGCTCTGGTTTTCCTCGATCTTCGATGACGGGCGCTACTACCTTGAGGTGCAGGACCATGGCCTTCCCGAACAGAAGCGGACCAACCCCCTCTTGAAGAAGCTCAGCGACGAGACCGGCATCCCCCTCGTCTGCACCAACGACATCCACTACATCGACCAAAGCGATGCCAACGCCCACGACCTTCTCCTCTGCGTCGGCACCAACAGCAAGAAGAACGACCCCGACCGGATGCGTTTCCCCAACGACCAGTTCTACATGAAGAGCGGCGAGGAGATGGCCTCCCTCTTCTCCTGGATCCCCGATGCAGTCGAGAATACCGTGCGCATAGCAGAGCGCTGCAACCTCGAGATCCACTTCCCCGGCCCGCTCCTGCCGGCCTTCGAGGTCCCCGACGGCTTCAGCGACCCGGCCTCCTACCTCCGCCACCTCGCCAACGAGGGGCTCGCCAAACGCTACGAGACGGTCACCGAAGCGTTGCAACAACGCCTCGATTACGAGTTGGATGTCATCATCGAGATGCAGTTCGAGGGGTACTTCCTCATCGTCATGGACTACATCAAATGGGCCAAGGACCACAAGATCCCCGTCGGTCCGGGCAGGGGCTCGGGGGCAGGATCGCTGGTGGCCTACACCATCGGCATCACCGGCGTCGATCCCATCAAGTACAATCTCCTCTTCGAGCGCTTCCTCAACCCCGAGCGGGTGAGCATGCCGGACTTCGATATCGACTTCTGCTTCGAGGGCAGGCAGGATGTCATAAACTACGTGACGAACAAGTACGGTTCGGCACGCGTCGCCCAGATCGCCACCTTCGGTACCCTGAAGGCGAAGGCGGTGGTCAAGGACGTGGCACGGGTGCTGGACATCCCCTTCGATGAGTCCAACAACATCTGCAAGCTCATCGGCGATGACCTCAACATGACGCTCGACAAGGCCTTCGCCCAATCAAGCGACCTGGTGGAACTTGAGCAGAAGGGGGGCATCTACGGCGAGCTCTTCGACGCCGCCCGCCGCCTCGAGGGGCTCAACCGCCACACCTCCACCCACGCCGCCGGCGTGGTCATCGGCAAGGAGGACCTGATCAACTACGTCCCCCTCTACCGCGATGCAAAGACGGGGGCGGTCTCCACCCAGTATACGATGGAGTACCTCGAGGATTGCGGCCTGGTGAAGATGGACTTCCTCGGGCTCAAGACCCTGACGGTCATCAAGCACACCCAGGAGTTGATCCGCAAGAAGGACCCCACCTTCGACATCGAGTCGATCAGCGAGAGCGACGGGCCGACCTTCGCCATGCTCGGGCGTGGCGAGAGCAGTGCGATCTTCCAGTTTGAGAGTGCCGGCATGCAGTCGATCCTCAAGGAGTCCAAGCCCACGACGATCGAGGACCTGGTCGCCCTCAACGCCCTCTACCGCCCCGGCCCGATGGCCTACATCCCCCAGTTCATCAACAGCAAGCTCGGCCGCCAGCCGATCACCTACGCCGACCCCGAGCTCGAGGACGAGCTGAAGACCACCTACGGGGTCATCGTCTACCAGGAGCAGGTGATGAAGGTCGCCCAGATCATAGCCGGCTACTCGCTCGGCAGCGCCGATATCCTCAGGCGCATCATGGGCAAGAAGAAGGTGGCGGCCCTGGAGAAGGAGAAGGTGAAGTTCATCGCCGGGGCAAAGGCGCTCGGGCGCAGCGAACAGCACGCCATCGAGATCTTCGAGATGCTCGAGCCCTTCGCCGGCTACGGCTTCAACAAGAGCCACGCGGTCGCCTACTCGGTGGTCGCCTACCAGACTGCCTACCTGAAGGCGAACTGGCCCGCTGAGTTCTGGGCTGCCAACCTCACCAACGAGATGAACAACCCCGACAAGTTCAGCGAGTACCTGCAGACGGTCAAGGGGATGGGCATCGAGATCCTCCCCCCGTCGATCAACTACTCCGACAAGCACTTCGCCGTTGTCGGCGAAAAGATCGTCTATGGCCTTGCCGGCATCAAGAACGTCGGCGAGGGAGCGGTGGCCGCCATCGTCGCGGAGCGCGACGCCAATGGCCCTTACACCGACTTGATCGACTTCCTTACCCGCCTCGACACCAAGATCCTCAACTCCAAACTCCTTGAGTCGCTCATCAAGGCGGGGGCCTTCGACCCCCTGGGAGTGAACCGACCCACCCTCCTGGAGAACCTCAATGATGCGGTGACCCATGTCGCCAAGGTCCGGGAAGCGAGCGCCTTCGGGCAGATCTCCCTCTTTGATGAGGAGACCGAGGCGGCGATGAATGTCTTCGAGATGCGCGACGTGGAGGATTGGCAGCTCTCCGAGAAGCTCGAGACGGAGAAGGCACTGTTGGGCTTCTACATCTCCGGCCACCCGCTGGACAAGTGGCGGAGCGTCATCGCCCAACGGGTGACGGTCAACACTGCCGACCTCGAGACGGTGAACACCGACCGGCCCACCAATGTGATCGCGATGATCAGCTCGGTCAGGCCCTTCACCACCAAGGGCGGCCAGCTGATGGCCTTCCTGCAGCTGACCGACCACAACGCCACCTTCGATGCAACCCTCTTCTCCAAGGGGTTCGAGGAGTACCGGCAGCTGCTCACCGTCGATGCCATCTACGGTTTCGAGGGGCGCTTCGACAGCTCCCGGGGCCTGGACAAGATCTCCTTCATCATCGACCGGATCATCGAGGACCCGTCGTCACTGCCACCACTGGCGCTGAGGCGTTGCCACATCGAACTGGAGAAGTCCTTCTGCTCAAACGGGGAGATCCAAAAAGTGCGTGACAGCTGCCTCACCTATCCAGGCAACTGCTCACTCATGCTACACTTCAAGGACCAGGGGACCTCCCTCGATGAGTCGGTCGCCTGTGGCCCGGAGTTCTCGGTGCGGGCAAGCGATGACCTAGAACAGGAGCTGGCAGCCAACCCTGCGGTCCTGAAAGTCTGGTTCGACTAAGAGATACGGCGGAGGAAGCATATGAACTACACCAGCTATCCCACCATTGCACACGCGTCACAGGGCGGTGGATTCTTCATGACCATCGCCTCCATAGCAGCAAGCCTGCTCTCCTTCTACTCCCTGCTCATCTGGCTGAGGATTGTGATCAGCTGGGTCCGTATCGGCCAAAACCCCCTCACCCACTGGCTGGGCAGGATCGTCGACCCCTACCTGGATCTCTTCAAGCCCATCACCGCACTCAGGCGTGAACGCTTCGACCTCACCCCGCTGGCCGCCCTGGCCCTCCTGTCGGTGGTCCAGTCGATGCTCCGCCTCTATGGCACCTATGGCCGCCTTACCGTCGGCATGGTCCTCGCCCTGATCCTGCACACCCTCTGGTCCTACCTGGCCAGCCCCTTGTTCTGGTTTGCCCTGATCCTCCTGGGTGTGCGTCTCTACTTCTGCTACCGCCCCTCGCCAAGGGCGATCACCTACATCGCCATGCTCGACTCGATGCTCGGTGGCCTGCTCAACTGGGTACAGCGCCTCTTCTACCCCGGACGAGCCATCAACGACCGACGTCTGGTGACCACCTCCCTGATCATCACCCTCGCCCTCTACCTGGCCAGCTCGGCCCTGGTCAAGGCCTTGGTGACCCTCGCCTCCCGCCTCGGGTTCTGACATGGCCCGCTTCCTCCGCACCCTTGACGAGCCGGTCACCACCCTCAGCGGCGTAGGGAAGGCCGCCACGGCCAGCTATGCGGAGCTGGGCGTGAAGACCTTCAGCGACCTCCTCCTCCTTGCCCCTCGCACCTGGGAGGACCGGTCGACGATCAAGGCGATCGGGAGAGCCGAAAGCGGGGAGATGGTCAACACCATCGTCGAGGTCCTCTCCCACTCCTGGTTCGGGTTCAAATCCGCCAAGAAGCGCACCCTGAAGATCATCGTGCGCGACATATCGGATGAGGGGGACGGGAGGCTCAGCCTCCTCTGCTTCGGACGCAACTTCCTCGAGAAGTCCATCAGGGTGGGCAACGTCTACTACCTCTGGGCCCAGGTACAGTACAACCGGGGAGAGCTGCAGAGCTCCCAGTTCG
>CALFMX010000007.1 GCA_937902565.1 uncultured Spirochaetales bacterium | reverse complement strand
CCTCAGGCGCAGTGAGAACCTTGCGAGCATGACGACGATGGCCGCCGGGGTCGCCCACGAGATCAAGAATCCGCTCGCTGCGATGGATATCCACCTGCAGCTGCTGCGCAAGGCATTCGTGCGCAACACATCGCTCACTGTCAGTGATGCCGAGCGCTACCTCGATGTGCTCGAGGAGGAGATTGCACGGCTGAACACCATCGTCGTCGATTTCCTCTTCGCCGTCAGGCCGCTTGACAGCCGCCTGCGCCTGGGCCAGATCAGGGGGACGGTCAGCGAGGTGTGCGCCTTCGCCAAGGTTGAGCTCGCCGCCCACAAGATCGTGCTCAGGGAGGAGATTGCCTCCTATCTGCCACGGATCAACTTCGATGACCACCTCGTCAAGCAGGCATTGCTCAACCTCATCAAGAACGCCATGGCGGCGATGGAGGGCGGGGGGACGCTGATCGTCTCGGTGCGCCAGGATGGCAATGAGCTCTCCGTCTCGGTCACCGACAGTGGCGTGGGCATGGATGAACAGACGATCTCCAAGCTCTTCGAGCCGTACTTCACCACCAAGGCCAGCGGCACGGGCCTGGGCCTGACGATGGTCTACAAAATCATGAAAGAGCATGGAGGGGATGTGACCGTCACCTCCAAGAAGGGGGAGGGGACGGTCTTCACCCTCCACTTCCCGGTACCTGAGAGCGAGTACATCGCCCTCGAGGAGGGCGGGCAGAGGGAGGCAACCTATGAAACGTAGCATCCTGATCGTTGATGATGAGAAGAACATCCAAAGCGGTCTGGCTCTGGCAATGGAACTTGAGGGGTATGATGCCTTGGTCGCCTCCAATGGCGATGAGGCGTGGAAGCTGGTCAACACCAAGCCGGTCGACCTGGTCATCACCGACCTCAGGATGCCAAAGATGGGGGGGGACGAGCTGCTCAGGCGCATAAACGGCGCCTATCCGCGCCTGCCGGTGATCATCCTCACCGGCCACGGCTCGATCGAGAGTGCCGTCGACGCGATGCGCAGCGGCGCCATCGACTTCTTCACCAAG
>CALFMX010000006.1 GCA_937902565.1 uncultured Spirochaetales bacterium | reverse complement strand
TGCTTCTCCAAAAGGTCATTGACCGTCCCTTGCTCGATGGCACCGATCAATGTGGAGGTGGCGTTCATCACCAAGGTAGTGGTGCTTCGCACAAAGGGTTGAACTTCAGGCAGGAGAGGAAGTTCTTGGACGGCATCCAACGGGCAGAGCAACTTGAGCACAAAGCTCCCGATTTCGGTCTGTCCCATTTTTGTGCGTGCAAGCAATTGACTCGCTTCACTTCGGTCAGTACGACTGTGGTGTGTTGCTGGATACGCTACTGAACAAGCGGCGGCACTCAGCATCTGTCGAGCACCATCGAGCATTCCAAGAGCCCGGTCAAACGAGATGGAGGTCCCACGTAGCTCATCCGAATACTGCGCGTAGGCGCAGGACGTCTGAGCCGGTGGCTTCCAAATCCTCGATGACTGAATCTACGGATCGTTTTTCCACTTCAGCGATACGCATGGCAATCTCCAGAATAGCCAATGGAGTATCCTCATCATAATCCATGGGAATCTGCAGTTGTACAAAGCCATGATCCGGGTGCGAGAAGAGAGCGATCCTTCGTTTCGAACGAGCAACACTGACCCACCCATGGGTCGTGGCATAGCTTCGGATTGCTGATAATTTGATGCCCTTTGTGCTCATAAGCAAGTGTTGTCTATCCATGATAGAAGAGCTCCTCTTCGGCTGCCAGCTGAGTTCTGATTCTATCTCTTGGCTTGGCAGCAAGGACATTACGGTATCTCCCGGTCTAGGTAGCTGAAGCAATCGCAGTATACAACGATTGATTGGGGCCAACAAGGCACGTTTCTCCAGTCTCTTGACCATCAAAGGGGCAAGAGATGGGTGTTTGCTTCAGGGTGGGCCCCACGCTGTCAGTACTCCGATGGGAATCACTGCTACCCCGTCTTGGCGATGGTAGGCAAAGCCATTGGCGGTGATGACCGCCAACAAGGCACGTTTTGGCCTGTTTGAATAGCCGATGCGATGAACGAGTTCAAGGAGGTTTGCAGCTCCTTTCCCCTGAGCCTTGAAGCCCATTTTGATCTCAAAGGCAGCCCGGGGCCCATCAGCAAACTCGATGATTGCATCAACGTCCAGGTTCTTGGAGTCACGATGGTGATATACGTTCCCATCATGCTGCTCCGCATACATCTTCAGGTCCCCGATGACCATCGACTCAAAGAGAAAGCCAGTGTATTGGAGGTCACTCTTCCTGACTTTCGGACTTGCTGAAAGTAAAATCAGCCGAAAAGGCTGAATGGCGACGCCAGATGCAGATTTTGGGGTACATCGAAAGAATTATTTTCTCCTACCAAAACTCAGGGGAGATTCTTGTTCAAATCTAGGTTCGTGGCCGCACGGAACTGGGCCACCGTCATGTCGACACATCTCCACTGATACTGTTACGGTACCGTATGACTACAGTTCACCCATCGCTGATACCTGCTAGGAGACAGACTTCCTTCCATTCGGTGATTTGTGCAGGATCCATTCGTATAAAAGAGCATTGTAGTCGTGTATTGAGGAGAATTAGTCAAGAAAATTGTACTTGAAGAGAAGAAAACAGGCTGTCCGACTGGACAGCCTGTGGAGTGTGAGAGAGCGTGCTCTACGCCATCATGAAGGGGACGACGGCGAGCAGGACGCCTGCAGCGACTGCGCTGCCGATGACGCCGGCAACGTTGGGTCCCATGGCGTGCATGAGCAGGAAGTTCTGCGGGTCCGCCTCCTGGCCGACCTTGCTGGAGACACGGGCGGCCATCGGGACTGCCGAGACACCTGCGCTTCCAATGAGCGGGTTGACCGGGTGCTTGGGGTCGAGCTTGTTCATCAGTTTGGCGATCAGTACGCCCCCTGCGGTCCCGAGGCTGAAGGCCACCATGCCCAGCAGCAGGATGCCGAGGGTGTTGAGGTTGAGGAAGAGGCGCGCCTCCATCTTCGAACCGACGGCGAGGCCGAGGAAGATGGTGACGGTATTCATCAACGCGTTCTGCATCGTATCGCTGAGACGGTCGACCACACCAGTCTCCCGGGCAAGGTTACCGAACATCAGGGCCCCGATGAGGGGGGTCGCCGACGGCAGCAGGACCGCACAGGTTGCCAGGACGGTGAGCGGGAAGAGGATCTTCTCGAGCTTGGAGACCGGCCTGAGCTGCTTCATCTTGATCTTGCGCTCCTCCTCAGTGGTGAGCAGGCGCATGATCGGCGGCTGGATGATCGGCACGAGGGCCATGTAGCTGTAGGCCGCCACCGCAATCGGGCCGAG
>CALFMX010000005.1 GCA_937902565.1 uncultured Spirochaetales bacterium | reverse complement strand
CAGGAGGCCTTGCCGATGTGGTGGGTGCGCTCTCAACGGCGCTCGCCACCCTCGGCGACGATGTGAGGGTCATCCTCCCCCTCTACGGCAGCACCGATGCCAGTGGTTTCAAGAAATTGGATCTCACTGTCCCTGTCCCCCTCCTCGATGGAGTCGAAGAGGTCGGATTTTGGACCACTACCCTTGCAGGGGTCGTCTACTACTTCGTCGACCACCCCTCCTACAGCAAGCGTAGTGGCATCTACGGCGACACCTCCCATACCCCCTATGGGGACAACCTCGTGCGCTACACGATCCTCAACAAGAGTGCCATGGCGCTCGTCGAGGCCCTCGATTGGAAGGTCGATGTCATGCACTGCCACGACTGGACCGTGGGCTTCCTCCCCTACCTGATCAAGATCAGCGACAACCCCTTCTGGTCATCCGTAAAGAGCGTGATGACCATCCACAATCTCGCCTACCAGGGTGACTTCAGCCGCCTTGAGCTCCTCGGATGTGACATCATGCCCGATGAGCGGCTCTTCGGCGGCCCGGCCCCGACCAAGAGAACCAACATGCTCAAGACGGGGCTTGAGTTTGCCGACTCACTCTCCACTGTCAGTCCCACCTACGCCAAGGAGATCCAAAGCGCCGAGTATGGCTGCGGCCTCGATGGCCTGCTCAGGGAGCGGAGTGAGGATTTGGTGGGGATCATCAACGGCATCGACTACGAGGAGTGGAGCCCCGAGGGCGACCAATTTTTGACCCACCACTTCTCTGCAGGCGACCTGGGGGGAAAAGCGCTCACCAAGGCGGAGATCCAGGCGTACTTCGGCCTCGAGGTCGACCCCACCATCCCGCTCTTCTCGATGATCAGCCGCCTGGCGAGCCAGAAGGGATTCGTCGAACTGCTGGAGGGATCGCCATCGGCGCTCGAGACGATGCTCACCGAGCATCGGATGCAGATGATCATCATCGGCACCGGGGACGCTGACATCGAGAGACGCCTGGTCGAGCTGGGCAAGCAGCTCCCGAACCTCTCGGTGAACATCCTCTTCTCCAACAAGCTTGCCCACCTGGTTGAGGCGGGATCGGACTTCTTCCTCATGCCTAGCCGGTATGAACCATGCGGGCTCAACCAGCTCTACAGCCTCCGCTACGGTACCATCCCGGTAGCGCGCAGGACCGGCGGGCTGAACGACTCCATCATCGATCTCGACCTCAATGAGGGGCGAGGGACAGGAATCCTCTTTGACCAACTCAGTGGCCATGGTATACTGGAAGCAGTGGACCGGTCGCTTGCATGGTGGCAGAAGGGAGAGGCGGCCTTCAAGGCGATCAGAATTCGGGCGATGCAGTGGGATAGCAGCTGGCAGCACTCTGCCACACTCTATCAGAAGCTTTATAGATCTACCAAAAGGAGAAAGTGAGTATGCGGACCAAAGAGAGAGTAATTGCAATCGTATTGGGCGGGGGAAAAGGCACCCGCCTCTATCCACTGACGATGGACCGTGCCAAACCAGCGGTGCCGTTTGCCGGCAAGTATCGCTTGGTGGACATCCCGATCTCAAACTGCATCAACAGCAACTTCAAACAAATCTACATCCTGACACAGTTCAACTCCGCTTCACTGCACAACCACATTGCAAATACCTATATCTTTGATACCTTCTCCAACGGTTTCGTCGAGATCCTCGCTGCAGAGCAGACCAACCAGACCGATACCTGGTACCAAGGGACCGCAGATGCTGTGCGCAAGAACCTCCGCCACTTCAGGGACCAACAGGCTGACTACTACATCATCCTCAGCGGGGACCAGCTCTACCGCATGGACCTGCAGGATATGCTCAAGCGCCACATCGACACCGGGGCCGAGCTGACCATCGCCGCCAAGCCGATCAGCCGTGAGCAGGCTACCGGCCTGGGCATCATGGGGGTCGACGAAGAGGGGATCATCAACAAGTTCTACGAGAAACCCGCTTCGGACCTGGACATCAGTGAGTACAAGGTCGGGGATGCATTCATGAAGCAGTCCCTCGGTGTCGGCGTGAATGCCTCCAACGAGTACCTGGCCAGCATGGGCATCTATATCTTCAACGCCAAGACCATGGAGGAGGTGCTCAACAACGACAAGACCGACTTCGGCAAGGAGATCATCCCCGACGTGATCAAGCAGCGCAAGGTCGCCTCCTACCTCTTCGACGGCTTCTGGGAGGATATCGGGACGATCAAGGCGTTCTATGACACCAACCTGGACCTTGCGTCCATCAACCCCCAGTTCAACTTCTACAATGAGGAGATGCCGATCTACACCCACCGCCGACACTTGCCGGCGACCAAGGTGAACTTCTGCAACATCTCCAACTCCCTGACCAGTGAGGGATCGATCATCACCAACGCCTATATCGTCAACTCGATCATCGGCGTTCGCACGATCATCGAGAGCGGCGCCTCCCTCGACGGGGTCTACTGCATGGGTGCCTCCTTCTACGAGACCGAAGAGGAGAAGAAGGAGAACGCCAAGCGGGGCATCCCCAACGTCGGCATCGGGAAGGCAACGATCATCAGGAGGGCGATCATCGACCAGAATGCCCGCATCGGGGATGGGTGCCGCATCGGCATCGATGACATCCCCCGCAAGGAGGGTGACTTCGCCATGTATTCGATCCATGACGGGATCATCGTCATCAACAAGAATGCCGTCATCAAGAACGGAACGGTAATGTAAATCAGACGGCGGGAGGGGGCCTACCCTTCCCGCCTTTTTTGTGCCCATTCCTCCAAGAACCGATTCATGAGCACGCCTATGAAGCTCATCGCCGTCGACATGGACGGCACCCTTCTCAGCGAACCTTGCCCTACGTACTACTCGCCCACCTTCGATTCAGTAGGTTCTTATGTATTTCTTGAGCGGCATCCTCTGCCATCTGTTGCATCACATGAGGAGGGTTGGCGCGAGGATGATCAATAGGCAAAACAATAGCAATTCCAATATTTTCGCTCTCACTGACGCGGGCTCCCCAAGCTCGTTCTCCAAGTTTTGGGCGGTCGGTGTATGCGCTCACAGGGCCGCCAGGTGCAAGGACAGTCCCGATTATCGACTTGTTCGCGGGATAATTCTCATGCACGCCGACACTATGGGCAAGATCTTGGTTAGCCTTGGCATGAAGGAAATATACGACCGTCTCTCGCCATAACGACCCCAGAGCCACGACTGCCCCAAAATCATGGAATGATTGAAGAACAGGCAATGATGCGGGAATCACTTGTGATGCATTCAAACTCAAGGCTGAAAGGACATGAATATGTGGTCCTGGAAGATATTTTTTATCTTTGTCCTGAACAAGGAATCCTGTAGCAGCAAGCGTACCAAGTATTCGGTTTACAGAGCTATGTTCCATATTTAGCAAGCGAGAAATTTCTCTGCTCCCAGAGGGACGGCCCAAACCAATTACTTCTTGAAGAATTATAAAACCACGGATAATACTCTGATTTGGCTGTGCTGGAAACGCCATAAAAAACCCCTAGAATTTTCCTTGACTTCGATATGGTGCTATAGTAGCATCAACATGTGCTCGTAGAGTATGTTTATACTGCGCCATACGGGACAAAAAAGCAACCAACAAGAAGAGGACATCAAAAGAATTGGATCAATCAAAAAGGAGAACGTTTGAAATGAGAACACAAAAATTGAGACGAATGCTAACAATTTGTGTCGTGCTACTCTTGGTATCAGCAGTATCGTTTGCTGCAGGCCAGAAAGAGGATTCACCGAAAGGCAAGGTAACACTGACCCTACTCTCCCATTCAGTACATGAAAATGTTGCTCGTGGAACAGTTGCAGGGACAACAGGAGGAGATATTGTCGGCGAATGGGCTGAACGCAACAACGTCAACATCGTATGGATTACCGCTGGTATCGATCCTGTGCATGAGAGGCTGTATAGAGAGCTTGCTTTGAAGGAATCAAGCATCGATATCGCCTTTATCATCGATAAGTATGTGGATCCACGCCTTACTTCACAGCTAGAACCCCTTGATCCGTATCTGGCCAAGAGCCCTATTGAAGATCTGGCTGAAATTCCAGAAAATCTGCTTATCGCCACCAAATATAAGGGCAACCTTATTGCCATCCCCTATCGCCATTCCCTAGGTGGATTGCACTGGAATGAAGTCCTATTCAATGAACGAGGCTTAACTCGTCCTCCAAAGACAGCCAAGGAGATCTTTGAATACTCAAAACAGCTCACTTACAAGCGTGCCGACGGGACTGAAGTCACCGGATTGGTTGCCAACTTCGGTGAGGGCTACGCATCGATCTATCGTTTCCTCGCAGACTACGGTGCGAAGCTCTTTACAGTCGATGAGGATGGAAAAGTGACAATCACCGCCGACACACCGGAAATGATTCAAGGGCTTACCGACTTGGCCACCCTCTACAAAGCCAAAGCAGTGCCCTCGAACTTTGCAACCATCACCATTGATGATCAAAATGCAATGATCACCACCGGTCGGGCAGCAATGGCGTTCGGACCGTTTGCACGGTACACAGTGTACAACAACCCCGATGTATCGGAGTTCCCGGGATCCATCAAAGTGACCAAGCATGTAGACATCGATGAGCATACTCCATCTGATCAGATCATGGAAATCTGGTCGATGGCAATTCCCAAAAATTCAAAGAACAAGGATCTTGCTTGGGATTTGATCAGAGAGCTCTCTTCCAAGGAGAACACAGTCCGTGCGGCACTCAACGGCAATAGCCCGGTACGCCCGTCAACGTATGTTGACCCCCGGGTACTTGAGCTGTATCCCTGGAAAATCGACGAAGCTGAAGCACTCAAGAATGCTACTGTGCTACCTGCATTCGACAACTCACTCGAAGCATGGACTATCTTCCAGGAAGAGAGCCAATCGGCGGTCATCGGAGCAAAGAGTGTGCAAGATGCAGTGAAATCCTTGCAAACTCGTCTTGAGAAACTACTTAACAAATAAGGGCTTTCGCTCTCCAAGAGGTTAGACGTGAAACGTAAACGCGAACAGATAATACCATACTTATTATTGACACCTGTGCATTTTGTTCTGTTGGTTGTTGTAGGGTTACCTACACTGTATATCCTATGGCTCAGCCTCAACACTTCGACATGGGGTACTTCACTCCAGTTTGTGGGACTTGAGAATTATCGCCAGCTGTTTACTGATCCATACTTTTGGAGAGCGACTCTTAACACATTTTTGGTAGTTATCGGTGTTGTGTACATTGAAATGGTCCTTGGGCTACTGCTTGCAACCTTCTTCATCAAAGGGGTGCTTGCAAAAAAGCTGATGTTCCCAGTCATTTTAATGCCATACGCTATCTCTCCGGTCGTTGGAGTTTTGATTTGGAAGACTCTTATGGACCCGAACATTGGTATAGTGGCCCGATTATTATCAATGATTACTCACAGTAATGTGAACTACTGCGTCTCGCCGTCGCAAAGCTTGGTCTTGATCGGGTTCATCAACTTATGGTTGCACTTGCCATTTACCTTCATCTTGCTCTATTCGGGGATGCTCTCAATCTCTGAGACCATCTATGAAGCGGCCCGGATTGACGGTGCAGACAGTTTTCAGATTTACTTCAGGATCACCCTGCCCCTTCTCACGCAAACAATGTTGATCACTATTATTTTCCGTCTTGTCTTTGCCTTCAGACTCTTTTCGGAGGTCTGGCTCCTAACACGAGGAGGCCCCATCCGAAAGACTGAGGTGATGGCCGTATACCTCTATCAGCACGCATTCCGTTATGGAAATTTCGGTATAGCAGCAGCTACCGGGTGGTTGATGGTTATCGGATCACTGTTAATCGCATCACTCTATCTATACCAGATGCAAAACCGCATGTCGACCAAGGAGTAACTGCGATGAAAAAACAATTAACAAAATTACCAAAACTGACGGTACGCTTCATAGTAACATTGTTCATTTTCCTCTGGTCAGCCTTCCCTATCCTATTTGTTGTGGCTGCCTCGTTTAGAAGACAACGTGATATCCTGAAATATCCTCCCAAGCTCTTCATCCGTCCAATCATGAACAATTACATCACGCTTTGGAATCAGTGGGGGGAGTTCTTCCTGACAATCAGGA
>CALFMX010000004.1 GCA_937902565.1 uncultured Spirochaetales bacterium | reverse complement strand
CCCATCGATCATCCGTCTTGGATAACCAAAATGTAGTGGGACGAGGAGTATACATGAATACCATCCTTTCCAAAGAGCAGCTCTCCGCCGAAGTCTTTCGTATGGAGATCGAGGCCCCGGAGATTGCCGAAGCCCGTAAGCCCGGACAATTCATCATCCTTCAGATGGGAGGCGAATTTGATGAGCGTGTTCCGCTGACTATCGCCGATGCCAACCGCGAGCGGGGATCCATTACCCTGATCTTCCAGGCGGTCGGAGAGTCTACCCACCGTCTTGCCATGCTCAATGTAGGCGATACCATCGCCAACCTCCTTGGTCCCTTGGGGACCCCGACCGATATCAAGAAGTACGGCAAGGTCATCTGTGTCGGCGGAGGTATCGGGGTGGCCCCCCTCTATCCCATCGTTGAAGGGATGAAGAAGGCCGGTAACGAAGTGACCGTCATTCTCGGAGCAAGAACCAAGGATCTCCTAATCCTTGAAAAAGATATGCGTGCCGTTGCCGATGAGGTGATCGTGGTCACCGATGATGGCTCCTATGGGCGCAAGGCGCTGGTCACCGAACCGTTGAAGGAGCTTTGCCAGGAGGGAGGCATCGACTGCGTCGTTGCCATCGGGCCTCCGATCATGATGAAGTTCGTAGCCCTTACCACCGCCGAATTCAAGATCCACACCATCGTCTCCTTGAACTCGATCATGATCGACGGGACAGGGATGTGTGGAGGGTGCCGTGTTGTCGTCGATGGCAAGACAAGGTTTGCCTGCGTCCATGGCCCGGAGTTCGATGGTCATCTTGTTGATTGGGACAACCTCTTGTTGCGTCTCTCCACCTACCATGATGTGGAAGAAGAGGCTCACCATCGCTGTCACATCGGATTGCATATTAAGGAAGGGGAGGCGTAAGATGCACGCAACAATCGAAGAGTTGGATACCCAGGCCAAGGCAGTCCTGGCTGAATATGAGGGACGGGAACTGAAGGCGAAGGATCGGCTCCAGATCCCGCAACAGGAGATGCCGAGCCAAGATCCCCAGGTGCGTATCACCAATATGGACGAGGTGGCGCTCGGCTACACCGAAGCCCAGGTCAGGGCAGAGGCGATGCGCTGTCTGCAGTGCAAGAACAAGCCGTGTATCTCCGGCTGTCCGGTCGCCATCGATATCCCCGCCTTCATCGCCGAGGCAGCAGTGGGCAACTTCGCAAAAGCCGCCGCGATCATCAAGGAGAGCAGTCTCCTGCCGTCGATCTGTGGCCGTGTGTGTCCCCAGGAGAGCCAGTGCCAGCTGCCGTGTACGGTGGGCAAGTCACTCAAGGATGTCGACTGTGCGGTCTCCATCGGGCGCATCGAGCGCTTTGTCGCCGATTGGGCACGCGAGAACAATCAGGAGACCACCCCGGAGGTGGGCCCTGCAACGGGCAAACGGGTCGCCGTTGTCGGCAGTGGTCCTGCCGGTATCTCGGCTGCAGCCGACCTCAGGCGCGCCGGACACAGCGTGGTGATGTTCGAGGCCCTGCACAAAGCCGGTGGCGTACTCGTCTACGGTATCCCCGAGTTCCGTCTTCCCAAGACCATCGTCGAGCATGAGCTGAAGACCCTCACCAATATGGGTGTGGACATCAGGCGCAACTACCTCGTTGGCAAGACGCGGACCGTCAAGGATTTGATGGAGAAGGATGGTTTTGATGCCATCTTCATCGGCAGCGGTGCCGGTCTTCCCCGCTTCCTCAATATCAAGGGGGAGAACTATGTCGGTGTCTTCTCCGCCAACGAGTACCTGACTCGCAGCAACCTCATGAAGGCCTACGACCGTGACCACTCCCGTACCCCGATCTACAACAGCCATAAGGTTGCTGTCTTCGGTGGCGGCAACGTGGCCATGGACGCCGCCCGTACCGCCAAGCGGCTCGGGGCGGAGCACGTGACGATCGTCTACCGCCGGACCGAAGAGGAGATGCCGGCACGTAAGGAGGAGGTCGGTCACGCCAAGGAGGAGGGGGTCGAGTTCCTCTTGCTCCACTCACCGCTTTCGATCGTTGCCGACGAGAAGGGCAAGGTCAACGGTGTTGAGCTCATCACCTGTGAGCTTGGTGAGCCCGATGCCTCCGGCCGCCGCCGTCCGGTGGAGATTCCCGGCAGTGAGAAGATCTACGACTTCGATACCGTCATCGTCGCCATCGGCAACGACTATCCGCCCGGCGGTCTGCTGCCGGCGCACGCGCATCGGCGCGCGCAGTTGCTGTACGGGGCGACGGGCGTCATGCACGTCGTGACGCGCGACGGCAACTGGGTGGTGCCGCCGCAACGCGCCGTCTGGATTCCGGCGGGTGTGACGCATCAGGTCCGCATGCTGGGCGTCAGCACGCGAAGCGCGTACATCGAGCCGGGCGCGGTACGCGCGGACCGCACGGTCTGCGAGGTGATTGAAGTGTCCGCGCTGATGCGCGAGTTGTTGCTGGAGGCGGTGGACATGCCCGCCGCCTATGATCCGCGCGGCCGGGATGGGGCACTGGCGGCCTTGTTGCTGCACGAGATCGAGCGCGCGGCGGTTCTGCCCCTGCATATTCCGTTGCCGCGCGACAGGCGCCTGGCGCCGCTATGCCGCGCCTTCATTGCCGCGCCGGATGCGCGGATGCCGCCGCAGGCATGGGCCGACCGGCTGCACGTAAGCCTGCGCACGTTCAGCCGGGTTTTCCGGCAGCACACGGGCATGTCGTATCTGGCCTGGCGGCAGCGCGCTTG
The DNA here is from genome assembly GCA_937902565.1 of uncultured Spirochaetales bacterium. Classification (GTDB taxonomy): domain Bacteria; phylum Spirochaetota; class Spirochaetia; order Sphaerochaetales; family Sphaerochaetaceae; genus Sphaerochaeta. The sequence goes on along the minus strand of CALFMX010000004.1, from coordinate 73 downwards.
TGTGGTGCTGGCGCTGGCGCGCCTGGCCGAGGGCGACCCCGTCACGGCCATTGCGCTGGATTTCGGGTATCAA
>CALFMX010000003.1 GCA_937902565.1 uncultured Spirochaetales bacterium | reverse complement strand
TTTTCATTGTTCTAATCGAAAAGTAAAAGTCAGGTAGGGGACAAACAGGGATGTGACCTGCAGGAGGGTGGAGACGGTCAGGTTGTTGCCGATGTACGCCCCCGCCAGCATCTGCGCCACTGATTTCATCGACGACGGGGCACCGCCTTTGGTGGTCAGGATGTTCCAGAGTGCTGTGGTGAGGATCGAGCCGAGGATTCCGCCGGCTGGGATGTTTAGTTTCTCGAAGATGAAACCGCCGATGAAGGCCGCCGCCAGTGTGGTGAAAAACTTGGGTGAGACGTAGCCGACCCGTTCCTTCCCCTCATCATCGCACTTGTCCGTTGCCTCTCGATCCCGCCCCGGTGAGGCGAGCATCCCCTTGATGAGCGGGGGGAAGGCGATGACAACGGTAACCATGCAAAAGAGTTGCAGGAGGGCGACCGGCTCCATGTCGGCACCGAAATCGGTGGCGATGAGAGCGATGTCGCTGACGCCCCCCAGGCCTGTGGAGAAGAGCGCGGTCATGAAGTTGAAGTCGGCGACGCGGAACATCAGGAGAGCGAAGGAGACGTTGGTGATCACGACCAGGGCAAAGAGGAGGATTGCCGGTTTGGCCATTGCCCGGAGGGTGTGGAGGTCGCGACGACTGAACCGCATGCCGATGATCAGGCCGCTGAGGACCTGGGCGAAGAAGTGCAGCTGTGGGGGGTATGCCACCTCGAAGGGGGTGACGACAAAGAAGATGACAACTCCGAACATCGAGCCGATCAGGGCGGCGGCCGGTGCCTTGATTCGCAGCAGCAGGAGGGCTCCGAGGATTGCGGCGAGGTGCAAGAGTATCAACAGAAGTAAGTTCATAGGAAATCCCCTCTTTTGGTAGCCACATGAATGTACTGGCACGCTGATATTTAGCGATTGTACCACACCAGATTGCTTTAATTAACTCATTTGGCCATCCTGATAATGCTTGACGCATTGGGATGCTACTGATACCTTCTAGGTATGAAATTATCGACCAAAGGAAGATATTCCCTGCAGACACTCGTTTTTTTGGCGACCTGCACGGAGAATTGTTCGATCCGCAAAATCAGCGAAGCAACCGGCATCAGCAGCGGCTACCTTGAGCAGCTGATGATCCCGCTCAGGCATGCTGGTTTGGTCGAGGCTGACCGTGGAGTCCTCGGTGGCTATCGTCTGGCACGGGAGGGCATCACCTGCCATGACGTCCTCGCTGCGAGCGAGGGGGACTTCAACCCGGCCCCGTGCAAGGAGTGCGCCAAGACCGGCAAGTGCAAGACCCACCAGATCTGGTCGCTCATGCAGAATACCGTGGTCGATTTCTCAAAGGAAGTGACGATCGAGGAGCTGGCAGACAAGCTGGTCGACAGCGGGACAGGAGGTGGGGTTTGAAGATTTCTACCCGTGGCCGTTATGGGCTCAGGCTCCTTGTCGATATTGCCGAGCATGGGGAGAGTGGCCCCATCGCGCTGTCGGTGGTGGCAAAGCGCCAGAACCTCAGTGAAAAATACTTGCAGCAGGTCGCCCTGTTGCTCACCCGTGGCGGCTTCCTCAGCTCGGTGAAGGGCTCGGGGGGTGGCTATCTGCTGAAGCAGCAGAGCGAGGAGATCAAGATCTACGATGTCCTCGATCTCCTTGAGGGATCGATCACCTTCGAAGAGGAGGTGGAGGGTGAGAGTGCCATCGAACAGGTCATCCGCCTCCACTTCTACCGGCCGCTTGACGAGCAGGTGGCCCGTGCCTTCGAGGGCCTGACGCTTGCCGACGTGACGCAGGCAGCGTGGTTTACCTATGTGATTTGATGAGGGGGCTCTCCATATCGATGCCACCTCAGAGCAGGATGTACCCATGAGCACCATATACAACAACATAACTGAAACCATCGGGAAGACCCCGCTGGTCAGGATCAATCGGATGAACGAGGGTTCGGCAACGATTCTTGCAAAGGTCGAGTCCTTCAACCCCCTCTCCAGTGCCAAGGACCGCATCGGCCTGGCGATGATCGAGGGAGCCGAGAGGCGTGGGGAGCTTGGAAGCGGGGCGACGATTATCGAGCCGACCAGCGGCAACACCGGTGTAGCCCTCGCCTTCGTCGCTGCGGTCAAGGGGTACCCCCTGATCATCACGATGCCGGAGACGATGAGCATTGAGCGGCGCACGCTGCTCTCTGCCCTCGGGGCCCGCCTCGTGCTCACCGAAGGCAAGCTGGGCATGAAAGGGGCGATTGCGAAGGCCGAGGAGATCGCCCTCACGATCCCCGGCTCCTTCATACCCAGCCAGTTCGAGAATCCCGATAACCCCCAGGCGCACTACGAGACCACGGGGCCCGAGATCTGGGCCGATACCGATGGGGCCGTCGATCTCTTCATCGCAGGGGTGGGCACCGGTGGTACGGTCAGCGGGGTGGGGCGCTTCCTCAAGGAGCGAAACCCCATGGTCCGGATCGTCGCCGTCGAGCCCACAGCCAGTGCGGTGATCAGCACCGGACAGGGGGGGCCGCACGGGATTCAGGGCCTCGGGGCAGGCTTTGTCCCCCACACCTTCGACCGCTCCGTCGTCGATGAGATCTATACCGTCGATGACGATGATGCAGGAGAGACCGCCCGCCGGGCGGCAGTGGAGGAGGGGCTCCTCATCGGCATCTCAAGCGGCGCTGCCCTGAGTGCAGCCCTTGCCTATGCCAAGAGGCCTGAATGGGCAGGCAAGACCATCGTTACCCTCCTGCCTGACAGCGGGGAGCGTTACCTCTCCACCTGGCTCTATGACGGGCTCTAGGATCAACATCGATGCAACCCTCTTCTGCGGCCAGAGCTTCGCCTGGTCACGGGAGGGTGATACCTACCAGGCGGCCATCGATGGCCGCCTCATCTCTTTTGATGAGCAGACCCTGCCTGCCCTGTTGGAGCGCGATCAATACCTTGCCCACTACTTCGACTCAGCCTTCGACTACGAGGCGGCGGAGGGCCACCTCTCCTCCCTCGATCCCCACCTTGGAGCGTGCATCGAGGAGCACCGGGGCATCAGGATCCTGAACCAGGATCCCTGGGAGACGACGGTCAGCTTCATCCTCAGCCAGAACAACTCGATCACTCGCATCACCCGCCTCTACCGAGCCCTGGCCGAAGGGTATGGCAGACCCCTTGGCAACTCCTGCCACGCCTTCCCACGCCCCCGGGAGCTGGACGGGGTCAGTGAAGGGGATTTCAGGGCCTTGGGCCTCGGTTATCGTGCTCCCTACCTCGTCGATGCGGTCAAGAAGAGCGAGATCCTAAATGAGGCAGGCGCTCTCGATAATCGAGCCGCCCTCTCCCTCTTGATGGAGATCAAAGGTGTCGGGGAGAAGGTGGGCTCCTGCATCCTCCTCTTCTCCTATGGACGCAAGCGGATCTTTCCCATGGATGTGTGGATCAAGCGGATCATGGCAGAGTACTACCAGGGGGTGGACCCCTCTATCTTTGCTCCTTATGAGGGGCTGGCTCAGCAGTATCTCTTCCACTACCATCGCAGCAGGGCAGGAGGATAAAGGTGACCTACATCGACCTTACCATGAAGCTCACCGAGCAGATCCCTGTCTGGAGCGGTGATGTCGTGCCCTCCTTTGCAATCCATACGACCATCGAGAAGGAGGGCTACCAGACGACGCGCCTCGTTCTCGGCTCCCATAGCGGGACCCATATCGACAGCCCTGCCCACCTCATCGAAGGGGGCAAGAGCCTGGACCAGTACAGCGCCTCCCGCTTCTTTGCCCGTTGCGCTGTCCTCGCCCCCGAGGGAGGAGGGCCACTCCCCGTCTCGATGGTAGAGGAGGTGCCTCCCGGCTGTGATGGCATCCTCTGTGCCGGGGAGAGTGCCTGCCTGGAGCTCGATGCAGCCCGCCGCCTCATCAGCCGGGGCGTACGCCTCTTCGGTTTTGCCGGTGGCAGCTGTGATGAAATCGAGAGCACGACCTTTCCCGTCCACCGTCTCCTGATGGGCTGTGATGCCCTCATCATCGAGAACCTGGCCAACCTCGATCCACTGGTGGGCCGGGTGGTCGACCTGGTAGCCCTGCCGCTCTTCGTCGAGGGCAGTGATGGTGCCCCTGCGCGGGTAATTGCCCGATTATCCGATGATTTGTCCTGATAATTGCCATTTTGCCTCGACTCTCGAATTCTCTATGATATACTTGAAGTAACGGAGGGCATATGAGTACAGAAACCGTTTTTACCATTGGCAGACAGTTTGGCAGCGGAGGACGGAAGGTAGGGAAGACCCTCGCAGAGAAGCTCGGGATCCCATTCTACGACAAGGAGCTGATCGCTATCAGTGCTCGGGACAGCGGGTTGAGCGAGGAGCTTTTCGCCAACGCTGACGAGAAG
>CALFMX010000002.1 GCA_937902565.1 uncultured Spirochaetales bacterium | reverse complement strand
TGCCATCGGTGTGGTCCAGCGTGGGCGACTGCGCCGCGAAGTGCTCCATCACGCGCGCGATGGCGGCCTTGGCATCGCGCTGGTTGTAGTTGCCCACGGTGACCTGGGCAAAGCCTTCGCCGAAGCGGAAGACATCCTGCACGATCCCCTTGCCGAAGGTCTTGCTCCCGATCAGGGTAGCCCGTCCGTTCTGCTGCATCGCAGCGGCGAAGATCTCTGCCGATGATGCCGACCCGCCGTTGATGAGGATGACAATGGGCAGGTCTGCCGGGAAGATGGGCTTGCCGGTTGCCAGGTAGCGCTGGTCACGCTTGGTCCCCTTGCGGGCCTGGATGGTAACGATCTTCGCCCCGTCATCGAGGAAGATGTTGGCGGACTGCAGGGCTCCGTCAACAGCGCCACCGCTGTTGTTGCGCTCATCGATGATGAGGCCGACGATATCCTGTGCAAGGAGTTTGCGGGTGTGTTCGAGCATCTGCGTCCCGGTCTGGGGGCTGAATTCACTGAGGGCGATGTAGCCGATGTTGCCCTCGATGACCCCGCTGTCCACCGTCGGGGCGGTGATGCGTTCGCGCACCAGCGTCAGGTCGAAGGAGGTCCCGCTGCGATAGACGGTCACGGTGACCGATGTATTGGGCTCCCCTTTGAGCTTGTTGCTCGCCTCGTAGCTGTTGAGTGCATCGACCTCCTCCCCATCGATGTGGCTGATGAGGTCCCCTGCCAAAAGCCCGGCACGCTGGGCCGGGGAGCCGGGGAAGGGGCTGACGATCGTGATCATGTAGGTCGATGGGTCACCCGGATCCTTGCTCTCGGGACTTGGTTTGCTCAGGTAGGTCCCGATGCCCCCGTAGATGCCGGAGGTCTCCTCCTGGTACTCCTTCGCTTTGGTGGGTGGCACGTAGAATGAGTATGGGTCATCGAGCGAGGCGACGAGGGCGCTTGCCAGGTCGTTGAACATCTTCGTGCGGTCGATCTCCTCGATATAGATGGAGTCGATATAGCGGTAGAGGCGCTCGAGCGATGCGATGTCGCTGCCAATCGTGTCAGTGGTGCGGTCGCTTGAGAACGAGGAGCCTGCCGGGGCTGCAAGCAGCTGTTCGACCGAGCCTCCTGCAGAGAGCGGCAGCAACACCAAAAACGGGATCAGGATTAGGTAAAGCCTTTGGATGGTACGTCTTCTCATAGAAGAAATATACTGCATCGAGATGAAAAGGGCTACCGTGCAAACCCCGTGATGCCTCATAACAAAATCTAACTTTGGGGGTCGTTGCCTCATAATAA
>CALFMX010000001.1 GCA_937902565.1 uncultured Spirochaetales bacterium | reverse complement strand
TCCGCAAAAACTGCACATCGGCCTGCTGAACATCAACCAGAGGATTCATTATGCATATGGGCCAGGGTATGGCATATCATTGGTCGGGGTAGAACGGGGGTTTTGTGTGGAATTGCTTCTCCCATACGTCTATCAACAGGAACAGATCACAGCCGATGGATAATGTTGTCCACATATTGCAATATATCGACCATGGTCATGGCGGACAGGGGTGTTATCGTTGGGGTACGAGGAGGATAGAATGAGTACACGTGGAATTGCCATCATCGGATGCGGCAACATCGCACCAGCCCACCTTGAGGGGTACGCCAACCTCTCATCGATTAGCGAGGTGAGGGCGCTGTGCGACCTCTATACTGACAAGGCGAAGCGCCTGGAGGAGCGTTTCAACCTCGGAGGGTGCACCGTCACCGACGATTATCATACGCTGCTCAGCCGTGATGATATCGATGTCGTCTCACTCTGCCTCCCCCCGTCGATGCACTGCCAGGCCGCCGTCGACTTTCTGGATGCGGGCAAGCACGTCATCGTCGAAAAGCCGATGGCACCGTCGCTCTATGGGTGCGACCTGATGATCGAGGCCCAAGAGCGAAGCGGGAAGATCCTCTCGGTCATCTCGCAGAACCGGTTCCGCGTCGCCCCGATGCGGGTCAAGGCGATGATGGATGGAGGTCTCTTCGGCCGCCTCCTGATGGCCCGCGTCAACTCGATGTGGTGGCGCGGGGACAACTACTACGACCTGTGGTGGCGCGGCACCTACGAGAAGGAGGGTGGCGGGTGTACGCTCAACCATGCCGTGCACCAGATCGATATCCTGCAGTGGCTCGTGGGCATGCCCACCAGCGTGCTCTCGGTGATGGGCAATGTGGCCCACACCAATAGCGAGGTGGAGGACATCTCGATGTCGATCCTGCGCTATGACAGGATGCTGGCCCAGGTCAACAGCTCGCTGGTGGACCATGATGAGAAGCAGGAGTTCTTCTTTGCCGCCGAGCAGGCATCATTCTCGATTCCCTGGTCGGTACAGGCGGTGGAGCAGCTGCCCAACGGCTTCTTCACGCCCAACCCTCAAAGAGAAGCGGACCTTGATGCACACTACGCCTCGATTGCCCAGCTCCAGAGGGAGGGCCATACCGCCCAGCTCGAGGATGTCCTAGCCGCCATAGAGGAGGGGAGATCCCCGCTGGTTGATGGCCACCAGGGGCGCCGGGCAGTCGAGCTGATCACCGCCATGTACAAGTCCTCGACCGAAGGGGGAGAGGTGGCCCTGCCACTGGCAACGGATGACCCCTTCTATACCACCGAGGGGATGCTGGCAAGGATGGTGAGGTACCACAAGAAACTCAGGTCGGTCGAGAACCTCGAGGATTCAGATATTACGCTGGGAACGATGTAAGGAGGAGCATTATGGGCAGAATGGATGGACAGAACTACGCACCGAAGGGCAAGCCGGCCCCGGTCTGCACGCAGGGGGAGTTCCTCGTCGGTGTCATCGGCCTGGACCATGGCCACATCTATGGCATGTGCAATGGCCTCACTGAGGCAGGGGCAGTGGTCACTCGGGTGTGGGATGAGGATGGGGCCAAGGCGAAGGCGTTTGCCGAGGCGTTCCCCTCCGCTGTGATCGCAGGGAGCAAGGAGGAGGTCCTCACAGATCCTGCGATCCACCTCATCGCCAGTGCCGCCATCGCCAATGAGCGCGGCTCGATCGGCCTTGAGGCCCTCGATGCCGGCAAGGACTACTTTTCTGACAAACCGCCGTTCACCACCCTCGAACAGGTGGCAGAGGCACGCAAAAAGGTTGCCGAGACCGGGCTCAAGTGGTTCGTCTACTACAGTGAGCGCATCCACGTCGAGGCAGCGGTCTGGGCCGGTGAGCTGCTCAAGGGCGGGGCCATCGGCGAGCTTGTCTCCCTTCGCGGCTGGGGGCCGCACCGCCTCTCGGCAGAGAAGCGCCCTGCGTGGTTCTTCGAGAAGGAGCGCTATGGGGGGATCATCACCGATATCGGCTCGCACCAGGTCGAGCAGATGCTCTACTTCAGTGGTGCCTCTGATGCCACGGTGGTATCGAGCCGGGTGGGGAACCTCAAGCACCCGGAGTATCCGGGTCTTGAGGATTACGGTGATGCGTGCTTGACCACCGACAATGGCATCCCTTGCTACCTCTGCCTCGACTGGTTCACCCCCGATGGCCTGGGCACCTGGGGGGATGGCCGCTTCTTCCTCATCGGGACGAAGGGGTACATCGAGCTGCGCAAGTACATCGATGTGGCTGCCTCAAATGAGAGCGACAACGTGATCGTCGTCAATGATGACGGGGAGCAGCACTTCAAGGTCAACGGCACGGTCGGCTTCCCGTACTTCGGGCGCTTGATCCGAGACTGCCTCGACCGCAGTGAGACGGCAATGGGTCAGGAGCACACCTTCCGCGCCATCGAGATCGCCATCGAAGCCCAGATGAGAGCCGAGAGGATTCGCTAGTATGCGCTACGCCCTCATAGGCTGCGGACGCATAGCGCCGCAGCACCTGCCCTTCGCCCTCGAGAGCGGCTTTGATGTGGTGGCCCTCTGTGACCTTGATGATGGGGCCATCGACACCCTGCTCACCACCACAGGCCTCACTGGTCTTCAGGTACAACGCTTCTGCGATTACAGGCAGATGGTCGAGCAGTGTGCCCCCGATGTGGTTGCCGTCACCACCGACAGCGGCAGCCACAGCGAGATCGCCCTCCACTGCCTCGGGCGTGGGATCTCGGTCCTCGTGGAGAAGCCGATGGCCCTCAGCATCGAGGACGCCGACAAGATGATCGCCGTGGCAGAGGAGCAGGGGGTGTTGTTGGGTGTCTGTCAGCAGAACCGGCTCAACGATGCCACCCTCCTGGTCAAAGAAGCCCTTGACCGTGGCTCGTTCGGCACGCTCAGCCACGTCTCGGTGGAGGTGCGCTGGTGGCGAGATGCGTCCTACTACGAGCAGGCGCCGTGGCGAGGGACATGGGAAAAAGACGGTGGCGCCCTGATGAACCAGTGCATCCACGGCCTCGATCTCATGCGCCTCTTTGCAGGAGCGGAGATCAGGGAGGTCTCTGGCCTCATCGCCAACCGGTTGCACCCCTACCTTGAGGTGGAGGATCTCGGGGTGGGCTTCGTCCGCTTCGCAGACGGGGTGGTCGGCACCTTCGAGGGCACCACCAACCTCTACGAGAAGAACCTCGAGGAGCGCATCACCCTCATCGGGGAGCAGGGGACGGTGGTGCTGGGGGGAGAGGCGGCCCAGGAGATCGAGGTGTGGCACTTCAAGGACCCTGAGGCGATGGCGCTCCTGGAGCACTTCAATCCTGCGCCGACGGACTCGGTGTACGGCAACAGCCACCGCCGCGTCTACCACCGCTTCAAGGAGGCGCTTGAGAGTGAGCGCCCCCTCGAGCTCGACGGCCACTGCGGCAGGGGGGCATTGGAGTTGGTGTTGGCCATCTACAAGAGCCACCTCGAGGGTGGTCCGGTCGCCCTGCCCCTCGACTCCTTCAGCACAAGGCAGATGCACCTCTAGAGAGCACCACACCCCCCATGGTGCGAAAGACCACCCCGGAGCGAAGGGCATCCTGGGTTCGTCGCTGCAGTGATGTTTGCGGGGTGAAGGCGAGGACCTCCTCCACGTCAAACCCGAATCCAAAGACCCGCTCCCAGATCTGCGCGACGGAGAAGGTGACCGGGAACTTGGAGAATCGCTGCATGAAGCGGATGATGTTGCTCTCACCGTCCAGGACAGCGGAGAGGGCAGGGTCGAGGAGCCAGGAGGTGCAGACCATCACACCGTGATGTGGGAACATCTCCTCTGAAAGAGAGAGCGAGGCGGCCACCGCCTCGTCTCTGAGGTCCGTGCCCTTGGGGATGTGGATGTTGAGCACCTCGGTTTCGCTGGTGCAGAGCAGTGAGAGCTCCGGGCGCATCCATGTGCTCCGGGATTCCTTGATCCTGCCTCCCCTGGTGTCCACTTCATAGGCACTGATGGAGATCCCATCCTCCTCGAGGAGGGTGGTATACACGCTGTGCGCTTCTTGGACGAGGTACCCCTCCCGGCTTAAGTGCAGGCCCCCTTCAGCTAGGAGAAGCGGCTCACTTTGCCCCCGCTCTCGGTAGATGCGGTAGGGGTAGGCAAAGGGCTTCAGCTCGTATTGCAGGCTGCCGAGCTGCACGATCCTGCCGCTGAGGTGTCGGGCGATCCAATAGACCTGGCAGAGGCCGAGCTCACCTCCGCTGCGCGCGCTGTGCTCATCGGCCCAACGTCGGATATCGAAGAGGGTCGCATCCCTCACCTCATCCGAGATCCCGAGCTTTTCATACAACCGCTGTACCTCATCGAAACACTCCTTGATCAGAAGGAGGGGGTAGAGGGGGCCATGGAGGTCCATCCCCCCGTCAAGCAGCGAGCCGATGGCAGCACTATCTTGTGCTTCGATGGCGCGCCTCAGGGATGAGACACGGTTTTGGTGGCTGGCTGTGTCAGCGAGCCGCTTCGAGAGTCGTTCGATTGCATCAAGCTCCTCTCGGGTGAGGGGGAGCTGGCCTGGTGATGAGATCATGGCTACAGGGTGGGGTCCATTGGCTCTGCTGTCAAGGGATAAAAAGAGGACCGGGCGAAGCCGGTCCTGGATGAACGGATGAGAGGACTACAGGAGGCCGATCTCCTTGTAGTAGCGGGCCGCCCCGTCGTGGATCGGCAGGCCGGCAAGGTCCTTGGTGGTCTCTGCCTTGACGACATTGGCCAAGGGGGCCTGTGTCTTCTTCAGCTCGTCGAAGTTCTCCCAGAAGGTCTTGGTCAGCTGGTAGATCACCTCGTCATCGACGCGGGCGTCGGTGAAGATCGTGATCTTGATGGCGCTGGTCTGCACATCACTATCCTGGCCGGGGTATGTGCCTGCCGGGATGGTGTAGGCGCCGTACCAGGGGAAGCTCTTCTGCAGGGCTGCGATCAGGGTGTCATCGATCTCGAGGAGCTTGCCACCTGCGGTGGAGAGCATCTCGGTGACCGCGGCATTGGGGATGCCCGCCATGATCCAGGCGCCGTCGAGCTGCTTGTTGCGCATCAGGTCGATCGCCTCGGTGAAGCCGACGTACTGGACGCGGAGGCCGTCGGGGTAGGGAAGGCCGGCGGTGTTGAGGTGGATGTCGGTCTCAACCTCGGTGGTGGAGCCGGGAGCGCCACTGGCAAAGCGCTTGCCGGCGAGGTCGGTGAGGCGGTTGATGCCGCTTGCCTTGGTGACGACCACCTGGTTGGGGTTGGGGTAGAGCCCGATCATGACGCGGAGGTTGGGGTTCGCCCGACCCTCGAATGACCCGATTCCGTTGAACGACTCATACATGATCGGGCTC